>JBBRVM010000332.1:0-4900 GCA_038246865.1 Burkholderiales bacterium | reverse complement strand
ATTCTGCTATCGCAAAATTCTGACGCTAATATTGCGTAATGGTTCAGCGCGCGCCCTCACACAAAGCATCATTAAGCTGGTTCAGCGTTGTCGTTGCGCTCGCTTGGTGCAGCTTGGCCCAAAGCGCGCCGTGGCAGTACAAAACTTCGACCAATCGAATGAACGATGTTCGTTCAGAGACGGCGCAGCTCGCAAGTGATAACTCGTTGAAACTTGCATTCCCTTATCACAGGGCTAATCGCGGGCACCTGTTTGTAAGTATCGAAAAAGGGGAGCGGGTAAGAGTTGCTGTCGTTGTGGAGCGCGGGCAAATACTTTGCAGTAGCGATTGCACGATCCGTTTGCGAATTGATGGAGAAGAGGCCGTTGGCGTTTCGGGCGCTTTGCCGTCTGACGGTTCGTCGGTCGCCGTTTCTTTAAGCGGTGCAGAAGAGCTTTTACCGCTAATCAAAACCGCGCGAAAAATCATGATCGATTTGCCGATGTATCAGGAAGGCCGACAAATACTTGAGTTTTCACCGTCTGCGCCTTTACGGTTAGCGCTCGCACCTGATCCAATGGGCGCTGACCGACGGAAGCGCCTTGCACAATTTGAAGATGTGTGCCGCTCGCGTGATGAGTTCATCGAATGTCTGAGCCGCCTTCGTGCCTGTTTTGATACATCTGACCGGACTGCTGACAGCGACGCGGCCTGTACAAAAATTGCAGTTGAATTTCCAATGCGAGGCATGCCGAAATGACGACAAAAACGTTCTTCACAAAAGTCGTTGGTGTTACCCATAAAAACGACAACGGGACCAACCGGCAGGATGTGATTCTGGGCGTTGCCAAGCCAAGCTGCAAAGTCGAGCTAGTGCCTGAACCAGATAACCCAGTTGACAGCAACGCGGTTGCCGTGTGGATCAGCGGACGCACGTTCATTTTCTTCAAGTTTCGTGCGCAGATTGGCTATCTGGATTCTCGACTCGCGGGCGAATTGACGCGTCACGCTGAACAGGGCGGGCGCTATGAGGCCCGCATCACTGAGGTAACCGGGAAGGGCAAATCAACGCGTGGCGTGAATCTGCAAATCTCCAAGTGGTGACCGGCGCAATTCGCTTCGCGCGCGCGTGAGTAATTTAATTGGTTGATAGCCGTTTTTTGGTTAGGCTTATGAAATCAAACGGGCGTAATCGGTCATGAGGTTGAACGTTGTAGAGATTTCGCTCCACTACCCCCGATCGCCATTTCGCGGACGTGAAATAAGAGGGGCCCACTCGGTCAAGAGGATGGAGACGGTGAAGATTTACTCCTCCTACCCCTGTTGTGTTTTTTGGCATTTTCTGAGTTAGCGATAACGCGGTTCTAGGCGGGCGGTCACGGGTTTGCAGCGCATGAACATTTGCACGCCCCTCCCTATTCGATGGGGTAGCCGTCTAGCCCGATGCGCGGACGCTTCCTGTGCCTTCCTTCTTCCTGCGCCTTCGTCGTGTTGTGGCACTGGGTGCACAAACTTTGCCAGTTTTCTTGATCCCAGAAGAGCGCTTCATCGCCCTTGTGCGGTGTGATGTGGTCAACGATGGTTGCTGCCTCGATACGTTGCTCGCGTTGGCAGTAGCAACACAACGGGTGCTCGTTCAGGAAGTACGTTCTCGCACGTTGCCAGCGCGCGCCATACCCGCGCTGCGCGGTCGTCTTGTCGTTTCTCCATTGCTCCATAAATTTGAAATTCCTATCTTGACGGTGCAAATAAATTAGGTTCGTGTCGGTCATGGGCGCGAGCACACGGAGATTTGACCCGCCCCGGTATGTGGTGCGATTCGTCTCACAGCGCTTGCGATTGACGGAGTGCAATCTCGTTGCGCAGATAGGCCGTGTCGCTATCTATGTGCGTCGGTGCCATGCGCTTGCGCACTGCCAGCAAGTCCGCGCAGTGTTCGTCGGTGTCGTTGCGTAGGTCGCATAGTTCGTGAATCAGGCGGTCGCATTCGTCAACGCGGGCGATCAGGTCTCGCCAGAATTCCGCTGCCTCTTCCGACTCGTAGGTGTAGCCGTCAATCTGTTCTGCATCTGCCGCGTCGGGCAACAGCGCGGCAAGCGATGCGACGATCTCCGCTTTGTGCTCGCGCAATCGTGGTGCCCACTTTTCCGCTGCATCTTTCGGCCCGGTCAGCTTGATCGTTCTCGATGGTGTCAGCGCGAACCGTAAGCCGTCTTTTTCCGCCTCGTGAATGAGGGTTGCGGCGCTCAAAACTCTAGCTCCGTTTCCGTCGATTCCGCCCGACGGTGCTCAACTTGTTCGAAGGTGCTCACCACAAAAGGGTGAGCATCTTCGGAGTTAGGTGAGCATCTTCGCAGCTCCAACATCCAACAGCCTTGCATCGCGGACTTCACTGATTTAACTTTTGCCTGCTTTTTTGCACGCCTTAGAGTCGCAACCGAGATGCCCGCCGCCTTTGCATCGGCCTCCACTTCCTTCGATTGAACCTGTCCACTGGCAAGCGCGTTCTGTAGAAACTCGACCGCTTCGTCAATGACGTGTCTCTCGTCGTTGGTGCCGTCGGTGTTTTCAGCTTGATTCAACAATGCCAGCGCTGACCCGCTGATTGCGCCGCCCCATTGCACGCCCTGTGCCCAGATGCCGGGTTTGACTTCGTACTGTTCGAGAAAGAACTCGAAACCGCCGTCATCTGCGGAGATGTTGGATTTCGCCCGCGCGATGATTCGGGTGAGCTTGCCGCCCTCCGGGTCTTCAACCTTTGACGCCACAAGCACCATGCGGGCGAGCGCGACGAATGCCTGTGAGCCGATTACGCGCTCTGCCGGGTCGGTCGCGCTTGAGCCTTTCCTGAAGTGCGTGATTCCGAGTACGGCGATATTGCGAGCCGATGCCATGTCTACTACGGCCTGTAATCCGCGCCGTGTCTCTGCGGCCTTGTGCGAGTCACCGGCTACCGCCGATAGCACCGGGTCAACAATCAATAGCCGCAAGTCAGGGATTAACGCGGCCTGCTCTTCCAGCGCTCGGATGTCTTGCGACGGGTCAAATGCGCGTCGGTTGCCCTCTGCGTCTAAAAAACCCGTTACGAATTTAACGCGCGACAAGTCTGCATTCATAGCCATCAAACGCGGCACGAGGGTTGTGTCCATCGCGTCCTCGCTTGACCATATCAGCACCGAACCTGGGTTGTTCATAGGCGTACCGTCTGGCCATCGGCCCGCGTTCGTAATCGTCGCAGTTATCGCCAGCGCAAGCGTCGATTTACCGCAACCCGGAAGCCCCGCCAACAGCGCCATCATGCCGCGCGGTAAGTAGCCCTCCCAGAGCCAATCTATCGGCTTGACGGTCACGCTATCTGCGCCTGTGAGCACGATGCTTTGGTGTGCGCGTTTGGCTAGCGATGGAGCCCAGCCACACATTGCGCAATGGGTCGCATTTGGCGGTAACGGTGCTGCACATTCGGGGCACTTCGTAGGGTACGCCATCGCGTCTAGGGCGGCTTGTCCACGTTCGCGGGATACCGTACTCATACAACGCCAGTCGATGCACTAAGCACCCGTTGCAAGGCCAGCGTTAGACGTGCCGAATCCTCTGGTGTCAAACCTTCGTTTCGTAGATTGCCAGCAACCACCGCGATGACGGTGATTTCGTGAAGCACCGCACGCAGCACGTCCGCGGCGCTGAATGGTTTTTTCTGTGGCTTGCCGGGTTGCGTGTGATCAAAATTTTCATGTCTAGGGAATAGGTCGCTTAGTTCCAACCCAATCGCGCTCACGACTTCGAAGGCCGAACAACCCGCAAAGCATCGCAGCAAAATTGTTCCGTCGGTCGTTTCTTTTATCGCTAGTGATGGGCTGTTGTCGCCATGTGCTGGGCAACGTGCAGCCCATTTGCCGGGCTCCTTTTCTTTCACGGAATCAAGGCGGGCGATCAGCGTTTCGAGAGGCACGCTCATAAAGCAATACCTCCAATTTTTTTCAGGAACTCGCCCGCAGCATCAATGTCGCCGACTTGGCGTGAGAATTCTCCAACACCGACAAAGTACGTTACCGTGCCGTCGGGTTCAATGGATCGCGTGAGTCGGCGCCCTAACGCGTCGAACCCGGATTGCAAGCGTTTGAACTTGTCTTGTCCGATGCGTTGGTGGGTGCTCATTTCGAAGCGCCTTCAGCATCGGGCGCGCCGTGCGTGTTGGCTTCGATAAACGCGTCTAGGTCAGCGGATTTGTATCGAACAGCTCTACCAATTTTGGTGTAACAAATCTTAACGCGATTGGTGCATCTCCAAACAGCAAGCGTGCTGATTGGTACGCAGAGTCGTTGTGACGCTTGTTCCGGGGTCAGTAGTTCGCTCATTTAACTCTCCAAAGCCCGCGCAATTCGGTGAATTACGTTCGGTGTGGAAACTTTAAATTCGCGCAGAAAGCTACCGGCGTTAGCTTTCCCGATTAATTTCTTTGGCTACTTTGAACAGCGATTTGAGCTGCGTTTTATTGAGCGATTCCGACGCCACTTCAGATGCATTCTCATCTGCGACGTCGCGCGCATTGTTGCGCAGCATACCGATGCGCAAACCGTTAAAGGGCGACGCGATAAGCGATGCAATCGCACCATGCAAAGTAATCTCAGGTGAAGCGCTCCGCAGTCCGGAAAATGCGTCGACTAGTAACCGACGTAGTGGCGTCCGGCGCGGCCTTCGTGGCTTGCTTGCACTAGCGCTGTTGTGCAGTGAAAGCGCTTGCTTCGTATAGAACTCGTTCGTCGTGGTTGCGAAGCGTTTCAAGTCGTTGGAAAGCGTCTCATTGCGTAGCGCCAGTTGCAGATTGCTGATAAGGTCTATCTGCCCTTGAGTCGTGGCGGGGCCGCTTGGTGCCGCAAGTAAAGACGCGTAGACATCGGGTCGGCCTTTCACGAGCACTGT
>JBBRVM010000331.1:0-4937 GCA_038246865.1 Burkholderiales bacterium | reverse complement strand
GCGGGCGCGGGGTTCTTCAGATAGCTCTTCCAGCCTTCCATCGAGGCTTTCACGAACGCCTCGACCATCTTCGGGTTGTTGTCGATGGTTTTCTTGAGCACGGTGATCGTCTCGGTATAGGGCGGGTAGCCGAGATCCGCGAGCAGGAACACTTTGGCGTCCTTGATACCGGCCTTCTGCACCGCTAGTGTCTCGGAGGTCAGATAGCCCTGCATCGCCAGCTTTTTGTCGGCAACAAACGGTTGCACGTTGAAGGTGTACGGTCGCGTCTGCTCATCCTTGAAGCCGTACTTTGCCTTTGCCCACGGCCACCAGTTAGTCTGACCGTCGGTGGAGACGAGCACAGTTTTTGACTTCAGATCGGCAAAGGTTTTGACGTCGCTGTGCGCGATGACAACGATCGGGTCTTTCTGGAAAAACGTACCGACGCTGACCGCCTGAACGCCCTGCTCCCACGCCTTGTAGTTCTGAATGTCAAACCCCATGAAGATGTCGACTTGACCGACGGCGAGCAGTTGCAGGCCGTTGATCTGCGGGCCACCCATCTTGATGGTGACGTCGAGGCCGTACTTTTTGTAAGTGCCCTCAGCGACGGCTTGATAGAGACCGCCGTGCTCTGCCTGGGCGAACCAGTTGCTCTGGAAGGTGACTTTTTGCTGGGCGGATGCATATGTGGTGGCCGACAGTAGCGCTACTGCCAGGGCCGCTTTTTGCATGGTTGTGCGGTCGAACATGGCATCTCCTGATGCAGTGGATAGATCGATAATTATCACCTGTCCATTTGCAATCCCGGTTCATCTGGCGCGAAAATAAGCGACAGGCATGGCTTCACAAGTCGACATCAGCTTTCTGCTGTAAGCGCTGTTTCAATGGGGCAGCGCGACATTTTTGTCTAATCTTGACTTTAGTCTATTTTGGCAGCTAGCCCTTATTCAGTAGTGTTTTCATGGAAAAGCTGTACGGGCACGTTGTCTCCTTCTTGCTTATCATGAGCACGAGAAAGGATGTTCACCATGAATCCACACAGAACTTGGGGCGCACGCATTGGAGTGACGATCTTCTGGTTGTCGTTCGTGCTGATTTTTGGTTTGACCGGCTGGTTCTTTGGACTGAAGCCGGTATCCACGACCGTCGGCAACTGGTGGATGGCGCGCGACTATCAGGCGGTGCAAGGGACTGTTGTGGAGCGCACAGGCAAGGACGCCGACGGCGAGTTCAAGTGGCTGGCGGCGCGCTATGACGTCGGCGGAACGACCCGCGAAACAAGTCGCATGACGGTGCTCGACGACGAAGCGATTGACGAGCCCGCGAATGAAGCCGTACAGACCGCGCTGCGCCCCAATCTGAGCGCCGAAAAACCGGTGACCGTTTGGGTCAGCCCGCGTAACCCGGAAGTGGCTGTCGTGTCGCGAGATTTGCCAATGACGCCGATCCTGGCGCGGCTGCCGATGGCCATTGGATTTGCCCTGTTTGCGCTCGCCGGGGTGAGCGGTGCGCTCGGTGCTTTATTCAGCTTCGGCTACTACCAGAAGCAGTTTGACGTCATCGGTTTGTGGGTTTTTGCAGCGCTCTGGTGCGGCTTCATTTTCCCGGTGTTGATGTTGGTGCTTTCACAGGCCTCGATTGAAACGTTCGCCGTGGTGTTCGTCGGCCTTTTTGTGCTGATCGGCGTCTTCATGCTGTGGGGTGCCGTCGCCGCGACGATCACCGGCAAAGGAGCTGGGGGATTTCAAATGACGACCGGCACGCGCTCAAAGCTTCCGGACTCTGCGATGGCGACGAGCTATGGTTTCAAAGGTGGCAAACCGGTCAGTAGCAAGCCCGTTACCGGCAAAGTCAAGCGCGGCGGCATGGGTGGTCGCGGCGACGCCTACGACAAAGATTAGCCGCTCACGAACTGCACGAAAGCATCGAACAACCGGCCTTGTGCCGCGCCCAATCGGGGCGCTTTTCCGCAAAAGATTCGCGGCTTGGCTGCTCGTCGTAGGCGTGGCGCATCACGTCGAGCAGCTCGCTGATTTTTGACGTGTCACCCTCGTGCGCGGCGTCGATGGCTTGCTGCGCGAGGTAGTTGCGCAGGACGTATTTCGGGTTGGCGGCGTTCATGCGTTTGACGCGGGCTTCATGGTCATTCGGCGTTAGATTTTCCGTCGCCATTAGCGCTGAATAGCGCCCGAACCAGACACCGAATTTTTCGCGCTCGGTGACCCATTCGCCGTCAAGATAAAACGCATCTTTGAAATCATCGACCGAGTTCGCGGTAGCGAGACGTCGGAAGAAAATCGTCATGTCAATTTCGGACGCACCCAGCAGGGCGAACGCAGCGTCAACGATTTCGGCGCCCTGATCTGACCACGCTTTAAGGCCGAACTTGTTGGCGAAGACGCGCTTGATTTCAACCGCGTAGGTGGATTCGAATTTCGCTAGCGCGCCCTGCAATGCTTCAGGCGGGATCTCCAGCGTCGACAACGCATCGCCGAGGCGTCCCAGATTCCACTGTGCCACGCCGGGCTGACGACCAAAGGCGTAGCGCTTGCCGCCAGCGTCGGTGGTGTTCGGAGTCCAGCCCGGATCGAAGTTGTCAATCCAGCCGTAAGGGCCGTAATCAATCGTGAGCCCAAGAATGGACATGTTGTCGGTGTTCATCACCCCATGCACAAAGCCGACACGCATCCACTCCGCGATCAACTTCGCGGTGCGCTCGCAGACTTCGCCGTACCAACGGACAATTCGCTCGTTTTCCGGTAGCGCCAGCAGGTGCGAAAAGTAATGCTTGATCGTGAAATCGATGAGCTGTTTTAAGAGCGCCGATTCGCCACGCGAGGCGAACAATTCGAAGTGGCCGAAGCGAATGAAGGTGGGCGCGACGCGACAGACAATCGCGCCGGGCTCGGGTGCAGCATTGCCGTCGTAAAACATGTCACGCTCAACATCGTCGCCAGTCTGAACGAGCGCTAGAGCGCGCGTCGTCGGCACGCCCAGATGATGCATCGCTTCCGAGCACAAAAATTCGCGGATCGATGAGCGCAGCACGGCGCGACCATCCGCCCGACGGGAGAACGGCGTCGGGCCGGCTCCTTTAAGTTGCAGCTCATAGCGGTGGTTGTCAGGCGCAATGATTTCGCCCAGCAAAATCGCGCGGCCGTCGCCGAGTTGGCCCGCCCAGTTGCCGAACTGGTGACCGCCATAGACGGTCGCGTAGGTCTCCATGCCAGGGAGCTTGCCGTTGCCCGACAGCGCGTTGATCATCGACTCAGAGTGCAACGCTGCTTCGCCGAGACCGAGCATCGCCGAGACCTCGGGCGAATGCGCAATCAGGCGTGGCGCCGCAACCGGTGTTGGATCGACGCGCGACCAGAAGGCGCCCTGAAGCTGACGCGAATGATTGCGCGAATTTGGGTCGCCAGGGAGTTCGTTTAGGAAGCGATTGTCGAAGGTAAACATAGTTGGATTGTCTGCGTCTAGCCGCGCACCCCAAAACCGTCGTCATGCTCGTCCTGAGCTTGTCGAAGGACGGGCATCCAGAATGGTGGCTTATCGCGCACGGTTGCGTCGAGCAACCTTTCTGGATTCCCGACGCTGCGCTCCGAGAATGACGGCATTGAGGGTGGAGACTGAAACCTAAACCAGCAACGAATTCACCCGCTTCACATAAGCCGCCGGATCATCCGGCAACCCACCTTCAGCCAGCAGCGCCTGATCAAACAGAATGTGCGCCAGATCGTCAAAATGCGTCGAATCAACGAGCTTCTTCACTAACAGGTGATCGGCGTTCACTTCTAAGATTGGCTTCGTCTCAGGTGCGTCCTGACCGGCCTGTTTGAGCATCCGCGCGAGCTGCGTCGACATGCCGTGATCCTGCACGACGAGGCATGCGGCGGAGTCGACCAGGCGCGTGGTGGCGCGCACATCTTCGGCCTTATCTTTCAACGCGACTTTAAGTCTTTCGAGCGTCGGCTTAAACGATTCGGCGGCTTCTTCAGCGGCTTTTTTCTCCTCGTCGTCCTGCAACTTGCCCAGATCAACTGCGCCCTTCGCTACCGACTGCAACGGCGTGCCGTCGAACTCATGCAGATAGCCCAACGCCCATTCATCGACGCGATCCGTCATCAACAAAACTTCGATGCCTTTTTTCTTGAACACTTCAAGCTGTGGGCTGTTTTTTGCGGCAGCGACGGTGTCAGCGGTGATGAAATAAATCGCCTCCTGACCTTCTTTCATGCGGGCTTTGTAGTCAGCAAAACTCACGCTCACGGTGTCGGTAGTTGACGAGGCGAAACGCAGTAATTTTGCGAGCTTGTCCTTGTTCGAAAAATCCTCACCCAAGCCTTCTTTCAGCACCGCGCCAAACTCGCCGTAGAACGCACCGTACTTTGCCTTCTCTGCGTCATCGCCACTAGTCGCGAGGTCTTCAAGAACCGTCAGCACGCGGCGCGTATTACCTTCGCGAATCGACTTCACATCGCGGCTTTCCTGCAGCAATTCACGCGACACGTTGAGGGGCAAATCAGCCGAATCAACCACGCCCTTAACAAAGCGTAGATACGAGGGCATCAGCGCCTCCGCGTCGTCCATGATGAAGACGCGCTTGACGTAGAGCTTGATGCCCGCCTTCTTGTCGCGGTTCCACAGATCCTGCGGCGCCTTCGACGGAATATAGAGCAGTTGCGTGTACTCGGTCGAACCTTCAACGCGGTTGTGGCTCCAGGCGAGCGGCGCTTCTTGATCGAACGCGATCTGTTTGTAGAACTCGGTGTATTGCTCGGGTGTGATGTCCTTCTTCGGGCGTGTCCACAGGGCGCTGGCTTTGTTGACGGTTTCCCATTCACCCGTAGCGACCATGCCGCCGTCTTTGCCGTCCTCTCCGTCTTTCCACTCCTCTTTGCCCATCAGGATCGGCAGCGAAATGTGGTCGGAATATTTGTTGATGATCGACT
>JBBRVM010000330.1:0-4941 GCA_038246865.1 Burkholderiales bacterium | reverse complement strand
TTCGCGGCTGTCTGGCGTGGGGCGGCACCGCAGATATTTCGCCGGCTGATGATGTTTTGATATCGGTAGAGCGTCCGTTGTCGATTGATTCGCCAGGGCAAATGGTGGCCTCCATTCTGTCGAAAAAGGTCGCTGCGGGTTCGACGCACTTGGTGCTTGACGTGCCGATCGGTCCGACCGCTAAAGTGCGATCCATGCCGGAGGCGCAACGGCTGCGGCGACTGTTCGAATACGTCGCAAGGCGCATGCATCTGTCGCTTGATGTTGTGATCACGGACGGCCGCCAACCCATCGGTGATGGCATCGGGCCGGTACTTGAAGCGCGCGACGTAATGCGTGTTCTGGAAAATGATCCGCGCGCCTCAAACGATCTAAGACAAAAATCATTGCGGCTGGCTGGCCGTCTGATTGAATGCGATCCCGACGTGCGTGGCGGCGATGGCTTCGCTGTGGCGCGAGATATTCTCGATTCAGGCCGTGCGCTGGCGCGCATGAACGCGATCATCGTAGCCCAGGGCAGTAAGAATTTCGATCACAATCATCCGCAGCTTGGTGTGCTGACGCACGACGTTTGTGCCACGCAGTCCGGCACCGTCACTGGCATCGACAATTTCCAGATTGCGCGCATCGCCCGATTGGCAGGTGCTCCCAACGTCAAGGGCGCGGGCGTTGACCTTTTTCACAAACTCGGCGCAGTGGTGAAAAGCGGAGAGCCGCTGTATCGCGTCCATGCCTCTTTTCCCGCCGATCTGGAGTTTGCGCGGCATGCCAGCAGCCGAGCCAGCGGCTACAGTATCGGGGCAGCTGCTGACGTACCGCATGTGTTCGTGGAGTTCTGATGACAGGACTGTTGCTTCATTTCGATGATGAAACGGCAGCCGCACATCGCATCGCGAGCGCGGCGGATTTGCCTGGCGCTTGCATCGATAGGCACCGCTTTCCCGATGGCGAGCTGAAGCTCACGCTTCCGGACGCGCTGCCTGATCGCGTCGTTTTGCTGAGAACGCTGGATCGACCCAACGAAAAACTGGTTGAACTAATGCTTGCGGCACGAACGGCGCGCTTGCTGGGTGCAAAGCACATTACGCTGGTGGCGCCTTACCTCGCCTACATGCGGCAGGACATTGCGTTCAATCCCGGAGAAGTCGTCAGCCAGCGCGTCATCGGGCAATTTTTGGCGGAATTGTTTGATGCGGTGATCACGGTCGATCCGCACTTGCATCGTATCGCTGCGTTGAATGAGGCGATTCCGGTGGCGCGTGCGATAGCGCTTAGTGGCGCGCCCTTGCTGGCAGATCTGATCGCGGAGAAGAGGCCGGGTGCATTATTGCTCGGTCCCGATGAGGAGTCGGCGCAGTGGATTTCTCAGGCAGCCGCACGGCACGGATTTGACGCCGGCGTTTGCCACAAGACGCGGCACGGTGACCGCGCGGTTGAAATTACTCTGCCCAAAATTCCGATCAGCGGCCGCGCCGTGGTGCTGCTCGATGACATTGCCAGCACGGGTCACACGGTTGCGAAGGCCGCTCAGGCGTGTCTGGTGGCGGGCGCAATCTCTGTTGATGTGGCGGTGACGCACGCCCTGTTTGCCGACGACGCAACTGACGTCATGTCGCGAGCGGGCGTCGGCCAGGTGTGGAGCACAGACTGTATTACGCACCCGAGTAACGCCGTGAGCGTGGCGGCGATGATCGCGGCTGAATTGACGTAGAGACTGTCGATCAAGGCGACCGATTCGCTGCCATTCGCGAGCCAATTCCGCACTTCGCGCACCCTACCCGCGATTCATCGCACGCCTCTAGCGGCAAAAAAGCACTCTGCATAAAGTTCACTCCAACGCAACGGAATACCCCCTCTGCGAAACGAAATGAAAAAACTTTGGAGCCCAACATGAATCGCACTTTCAACATCCTCTCCCGCACCGAAACCGCTGCTACCGCTGTGTTCGCAAGCGTCCTTTCAGTGGTCACCGTCGGCGCTGTCGCCGCACTCTTCGCTACGGCAACACCGTCCGAAGCGCCCAACACAAACGTCGCACAAGTTACGTTTGAAAAAGTGACGATCACCGGGTCGAAGTCGATCTAGGTTTTTGTCTCCGTTCGCAGTTTCTATTTTTAAGGATTTGCAATGAAAGCGTTGATCCTGTTGTTTGTGTGGTGCATCCTGCTGGTGGTGAGTTGGCCAATTGCCTTGCTCGCGCTGGTGTTGTTCCCGCTCCTCTGGTTGATCTCGCTGCCGCTTCGTCTGATTGGGCGGTTTATTGGCATTACCTTTGATGCCCTGTTCGCCCTGATCCGTGCGATTCTATTTTTGCCAGCACGACTGTTCGGTTGGCGACCCCGGGTTTGATTCCTGGCGTCGATTTGAAGGCCTGCCAGCGATACAGCTAAACATTCAGCTTTTCGATGTAAGCCATACTGCAATGGGGATAAGCGTCCATTCGATGGCAGGTCGACTAGCGTTCTTTCCATCGTCCAGCCCTTAATCTCAGGTAGTTTCAACAAAAAGCTACTAGTCACTTTTTCTCCCGTTGCACTGTCCGCGTACCATCGCGGCTCGATGTAGAAACGGCCCCGATGGAATAGCGTCACCTTCCTCTTGATCGCGCCGCACGAATTGCGGCGATGTCCCAGTATTTCCCCGATGCGACAGTCCCTGATTCGCCAACTCACGGCGGTCAATGCGCGGCAATGTCGACACTTAATCCCGTTGATCCTGCGGCCTACAGCCGCACCCGTAATCATCTGCGCGGTGCCGTCACCCGCCTCTCACCCTATTTGCGCCACGGTTGCCTGACATTGAACGAAGAATGGGCGCTCGACAAGAGCGGCCCGAGCGGCGCTCACCGATTGGTGTTTGAACTCGCATGGCGCGACTTCTGGCGACGCGTCTGGTTCGCGCGCAGTGACGAGGTGATGCGCGATATCGAACCCGCAAAAGTTCCACTGGGCAACGCGCCGCTCGCAACCCCGATTTCTCACGCATCGTTTTGCTGCACGATGAAATGCTTCCACCGACCAGCCCCACGCTAACGCTGCACCCCGACTTGCTGCGCGTGTTTGTTTTCGACATGAGCGATGATGCGCAAGGAAGTTTTGCGCTCAAACGACTGCAATTTGTCGCCGACTCTCTGGCGGAAATTCCCGGCGTGTTGGTCTACAACGGCGAGACGGCTGCGGTGCTCATCGCCTTGGACGTGAAGTCGGTGGTAACGCAAAGTACCCGCAACGATGGCTGCGCCGCCGTCTCAGCATGTTTGAGGTTGAATGGAGCCCTGAGCCCGCTTTCGCCGAATATCGGGGCGCATTGCGACGATTTACCCCGTACTGGAAAAAGGTGGAACGGCGCTGCCGGCGGGTAAACGAAACCCCGCTCGCTAACATTGCGGCATGGCCCGCAAAAATCGCTCTGAATCGCTCCCGCAAGTTCGCTTAAAAAGCGAACGCAAATACGTTCACCCGCTCATCTTCCAGAAAATGGTGGAGCGCCCTCTTGAGCGCATCATTCCCGGCGATCTGGTTGAAGTGCTCTCCGTTGACGGCGAATTCATTGGCCGCGGCATGCTCAATATGCAGGCTCCAATGGCGATTCGCCTGCTCACCGAGAAGCAGGATGAGATTGTTGATGCGCAATTTATCGCCGAGAAGATTGCCGATGCGGTGCAGTTGCGCCGCAAGATTTATGAACTTGATGCTGTTACTGATGCCTATCGCGTAATTCACGCTGAGGGCGATGGGCTCTCAGGCCTGATCGTGGATCGCTTTGGCGATGTGCTCGTCGTGGCGTTCTACGCAGCAGGCATGTTTCGCATGCAGCACTGGATTTTTGATGCGCTCTTGACGCAATTTCCAGGATCGCAAATTTTCGCGTTCGGCGATGACAATGCGCAGAAGCAGGAAGGCTTCGAATGCCCGCCCGGTAAGCCACCGCATGGAGGCAAACCATCGACGATTACCGAGCATGGCGTGAAGTTTTTCGTGCAAATTGGCGGCAAACACAAAACCGGATTTTTCTGCGATCAGCGCGATAACCGCAAGCGTTGGGGCGAACTCATCGCGTCGACCAAAAGCGCCAGCATGCTCGACCTATGCTGCAACTCCGGCGGATTTGCGGTGTACTCCGGCGTGAACGGAGCAACTGACATCACAGCAGTTGACCTCGATGAAGAAGCCGTAGATTTCGCCACGCGCAATTTGAAACTCAACCACGTGAAGGCAAAGGTGACGCAGGCCGACATCTTCCCGTGGCTGCGCGAAGCACAGGAAGCGGGCAAGCGCTGGGACGCCGTCGTGCTCGATCCGGCAAAAATGACGCGCGCTCGCGATGAGGTCATCGACGCGCTGAAAAAATACCTCGACATGAACAAGCTGGCGCTGGGCGTCGTGAAGCCGGGTGGCTTGTTCCTTACCTGTTCGTGCACCGGTGTTGTCAGCGAAGAACAGTTCCTCGACATGTTGCGGCGTGCGGCGTTCTATGCCGGGCGCGAGCTGCAGATTCTGGAAGTTCGCGGTGCCGGGCCTGATCATCCGTGGCTTGCGCAGGTCAACGAGAGCCGGTATTTGAAGGCTGTTTTTTGTAGAGTTCTTTAACTCCTCCCCCTTTCAAGGGAGAGGCCGGGTGGGGGATGGGTTATCCGTCCACAGAAACCCATCCCCACCCCAACCCTCCCCTTCAAGGGGAGGCAGCAAGTATTAACGATGCTCCCCTTCCAGTCCATCACTTTCACCGCTGTTCAACCCGGAAAACGCGTTCTTATTACCGGTGCTGTTCATGGCAACGAACTCGCGGGGATGCACGGCATTCGTCGCGTCATTGCCGAGATTGAATCCGGTCAGCTAGAAATTGCGCGTGGCTCGGTCACCTTCGTGCCCATCACCAACCCGATGGCCTACGCAATGAAGCGCCGCGTCGGCGACCGCAACCTGAATCGCAATCTGCAAC
>JBBRVM010000329.1:0-4955 GCA_038246865.1 Burkholderiales bacterium | reverse complement strand
TGGCCCGGCACGTCGAGCGGCGAGACGATGTCCTCGGCTAAAACGCGGCCCAGCGCCGCGCGAATATGCACCCGCTCAGTCGTCGTGATCGGTGTGAGCACTTTGCTGATGAAGTCGCGCGCCTTGTCGACAGGCATCGAGTTCGGGTCGTAGTCGTCGGCGCAGGAGAGTTCGCGAATGGTTGCGGTCATGGTGGGGCGGTGTTGCGGATTGAAGGGGGGAGTTTAGTCGTTCGATTCGAACGCGGGCGATACCCCTCTGCCGGCCGTGTCGGGAGCCAGCTGGCGACAAGTTTGCCGCGCTCCTCTACTGCGCAGGGGAGACTTTTAAATTACCTCCCCTGCGTAGTAGGGGAGGTGGCGCGAAGCGCCGGAGGGGTCACACGCGTGCCACTACTTGCAAGGCCGCAGGCAGCACACGCACCTTCAAAGTCGTAGTCTCGCCAATGTATTCCCCATCCACCGCCAGCGGCACCGCAGGTTGCGCGTCGATCTGCATGTCATTGAACGTTGAAGTGTGAATACGCGCGTCCGGGAGATGCCGTCCAATGAGCAGCTTCGGCAGCATGATGAGCGTGCTGATGCGCGTGAATCGGCCTGCGACGATCAAGTCCAGCAGACCATCGTTGATTGATGCATGCGGCGTTACTGGAATGCCGCTGCCGAATGTCGGCGTGTTGAGCGCGGACGCAAACAATGCGATTCCGGCGCGCAGTGGTTTGCCATCGGAATGAACGACGAGGTTCCACATGCGAAACGCGGCCAGCTCGCGCAACGTGGCAAGCAGGTAGCGTGGCAGTCCACGCAGCCAGCGCGGGCCGTTGAGCGCACGTAACGCGACAGCAGAATCAAATCCGGAAGTGCAGGACGCGAGAAAGGGCACGGTGCGATCATCGAACTCAACTTGACCCACGTCCATGCGCGAAACGGGCGCGGTGAGGGCGTGCGCCAACGCCTGCTGCCACTTAAGCTTGTGCAGGCCGAGTGCCCGGGCAATGTCGTTGCCGCTCCCGAGAGGGACAATGGCCAGCGTGCGCTTACTGTCCAAGAGGGCGGGCAGCATGCGGTTGACTGTGCCATCACCGCCGACCAGCACGATGCGGGCGTTCGGCTCGGTGTCGCCGATTAGGGCGTGCGCCGCTTGAACGGACTCGGTGACGACGAAGCGCACACCCAGATGATCGGTGCGAATACGCGCTCGAATTTCTGGCTCAAAGCGAAGTGCGCGACCGCCACCAGCGTTCGGGTTGAGAAGAACGAGGATTGAACTCATTGCGAGCGAGTATAGGCGTGTGCAGCTAGCATTACCGCAACACAACTCCACGAGACAACATCATGATTCTAGAAGTCGCCGACATCCGTATTCCTGCTGGCAAGCAGGCCGAATTTGACGAGGCGATCCAGCGGGGCGTGGCTTCAGTCATCGCGAAGGCTCAGGGCTTTCGCGGTTTCAAGGTCAACAAGGGCGTGGAGTCCCCTGAGCGCTACCTGTTGATGATTTATTGGGAGACGCTGGAGGATCATACGGTGGCGTTCCGCCAGGGGCCGTTGTTTCCAGAGTGGCGCGCGATCGTTGGGCCGTACTTTGCCCAGCCACCCGTGGTGGAGCATTTCAGCCTGTTGGCGAAGTCGGTCTAATCTGAGCGCTCCGTCAGGTTGTTGATTCAGCCTGACGGAGCGCCAGGGCCGCTCGCAACCCACCTGAAGCGGCGTCTTTGTTGAGCGTAAAGGTGGCACCCATCAGCTCGGCATAACGCGCCACGATGGCGAGGCCCAGACCAGCACCGCCCTGCGCGCGTTCGCTGCCCTGACCACGAGCCCAGCGCTGTTGCAGATTTTTTGCAAGATCAGGCGCGAGGCCCGGGCCGTTGTCGATGACGGAAAAGATGACGCGGCCCGCATCTGCCGCAGCGTGCACGTTGATTGAAATGTGCGGAATGAGGTTCTCGCCAGGCTCGCTAATCCCCACGGGACTGCCGTACGCCAGAGCATTATTCAGGAGATTGGTCAGGCACCCTTTCAGCATGCTCTCGTTACCCATGACGCTCACCGGATGATCGAGGCCCGAGACCGTGAGTTCAATCTTGCTGCCACCACTTTGCCGCAACCTCTGCAGCATGTCAGTCACACAGTCTTCAACTACTTCATTCAGGCTGACTTCGGTCAGCGCCATCTGCCCGCGCGCTTCGTCGGCCAGGGCTAACGCCAGCAGTTGATCAATCAGGTGGCTGGCGCGAACTTCGCTCTTCGCGATGGCTTCAAGTTGTTCGCGTAAGGCGGTTGGGTCGCTTTGTCGCAGCCCATATTGGGCGAGTGCGCGAATGCCGGCCATCGGGTTTCGCAGCTCATGTGCCACATTTCCCGTAAATTCGCGCTGCGCCTGAATGCCTTGCTGGATACGGTCCAGCAGCGCATTGGCGGCATCAGTCAGCTGTGCGACATCACGCGAGGAGGCTGCCGCCGGAATCGCTGAGAGATCGGTGGTGCCACGCTGCTGAAGCGCCAGCCGCAGGCGGTTCAGCGGCGCCAGATCACGCCCGATAGCGACCAGCAGCCACGCTGCCAGCGCGACCAGCAACAGCATCTGTGGAACCACGGAAAACAGCAACAGTCGCTCGATCAGTGCGCTGCGTGAGCCATTCGTTTGGGCGACGATAGTGATCCACGGCCTGGCATTAGTCGGAGCCAGGGTGACGGTGCGCACAGGCGAGCCAAGATGCACACTGTCGGCGAACGCGTACGGCGTATTACTGCGCGGCGTATCGCTGACGATGACGCTCTGCTCGACGACAGCTGCAGTCAATCCGTCGTGGCCCGCTACCCGGCTGCCATCGCGGCGCATTACCGCGAAAAATACGTTCTCGGATTTATCAAACAGCAAGGACGTCAGCTCGCGTGGCGAAAGATCCAGCGTTGGCTCGCCACTTTGCAGTCGTACCTGCGCGGAGAGTGCAAACGCATCGTCCAGCAAGGCCCGGTCAAACGCTTTCATCGTGAAGTAATAAGCGAGGCCCACGGTTGTCGCGGTGCCCAGGCACCACATGACGAACAGCGGCGTCAATACGTGTTGTAGCAGCCGCTGGCGCAGCGTGATGAGCGCGGCGGAACGATCGCTCATGTATCAATTTCAAGCAAGTAGCCAAGCCCGCGCAGCGTTTTAATGGTGGCACCGCTACCCAGTAGTTTCCGGCGAAGGCGTGAGATGAAAGCTTCGAGCGCATTGTCGCCGAGCGCATCATCGAAGCTCGAGAGCTTGTCGGACAGCACCCGCTTGCTGACGACCCGACCAGGCCGGGATGTGAGTTCCCATAACACTTCAAACTCGCGTGCTGGCAAGTCGAATGGGGCCTCGCCAACATAGAAGCGTCGTGCCGTCCGATCAAGCGCGAGGCCGCCGACTTCAACGCGATCAGTGCTGCCTTGCGAGCGGCGCACGAGCGCCCGCAGTCGCGCCTCAAGCTCGGCCAGCTCAAAAGGTTTGCCCACGTAATCGTCGGCCCCGGCATCCAGCCCGGCGATGCGCTCCTCGGTCCGGTCACGCGCCGTTAGCACCAGCACCGGGGTCGTGTTGCCGTGCCGACGTAACTCCTTGAGCGTGGTCAGTCCCGAACCATCAGGCAAATTGAGATCAAGCACCACGGCGTCATACGGTTGCACCAGCAAAAACGAATCTGCTTCGGCACGAGTCGCTGCCGCATCGATGCGGTGTCCGGCATCAGTCAGACTGCGCGACAGTACGGTGCGCAAAACCGCGTCATCTTCAACGATCAAAAAACGCATAGACAGGCGACGCTCAAAAGGTCAGGTAAGGGGCAGGCTAACCGAACGATAGTTCGCAGCAAGCGGAACAGATGATAAACATTCAGGGCGCCTTTAAACCACTGTCACGGCGTTCGTTGCACGTGGACGCAGTTACTGTGCTCGCATTCATGGCAAGCGCGGCATGTGCGCCCGCTGCTTTCGCACGAGGATCGATAACGTTGCGCGATGCACTGCGCGCGGCAAGAAGTTTGTCCCCGTGCCAGAACTAAAACCGCGTCCCGACACTCAAGCGCCACACATTGTCAGAAGTGAAATTGGTGTTCGGATCAAACGCCAGCCGCACGAAGAATCGCGGCCAATCGTAGGTTACCGTGCCGCCGGCTTTGGCGATGCGCTGGCCATCGACCAGCCCACGCTTGTAGAGCAGGTCAAGCGTCAGGCGTTGCTTGCCGTCAAGCGGCGTACGCGAGGTGAGATGGAAGTGCTGTTGATCCGGATTTTCGCGATTGTCGCGCACGTAGGAGGCGGCGTAGCTTTGCCCGTTTTCGCCGCGATATCCAGCAACGAGTGACCACGCATCGTTCGGATCAAAATTCAGATTGAAGTACGGGCGCAGATTGGTACGACCCAGGCCGACGCCCGCAAACCAGCGCTCGCCCGCTTCCAGATTGATGCTGCCGCCGATGAATCCACCTGAGGCAATTTGCACTGACGGCTGGATACGAATCGCCTCGCCAAAACTACGA
Source organism: Burkholderiales bacterium (assembly GCA_038246865.1). Taxonomy (GTDB): domain Bacteria; phylum Pseudomonadota; class Gammaproteobacteria; order Burkholderiales; family Casimicrobiaceae; genus Casimicrobium. The sequence continues at coordinate 448 of JBBRVM010000329.1, read as the reverse complement.
TCCCAGCCGCCGCGCCATTGATTGGCGTCGAGCTTCGAGGCGCGAAAGTAGCCGATCCATGCGTTGCCAAAGTCAGAGCTGTGGCGCAGGTTGACGTCGACTCCAGAGCCGTTCTCGCTGAACTTAAAACCCGTGGCAGTGAGCTTGAAATCGTCGGATGCGTCGTCGGCCTGGGCCACTCCGAATGAGACCGCTGCGGCTATCGCAATGATCGCTGGAATTGTTCGCATCGGTGTTTCCTGATTTGGAATGAACTTGAAGGTTCAGTGCTGAAGATAAATTTCGCGCTCAATCACCGCGACGCTGTCGGTTTCAACCTGCACAATGGTCAGCTTGCGCATAACGTCGCGGAAGCTGTCGCGTGTGATCTGCGTGGCGGCGCGGTCAAACGATTCGAACTGGTTGAGTTGTGTCGCGCGCGCCAGCGTGAGGTGCGGTTCGTACTCGA
>JBBRVM010000328.1:0-4962 GCA_038246865.1 Burkholderiales bacterium | reverse complement strand
TATCAGATTCGATAATATCGCTCTGGAAGGGGAAGAAATTCGGCTCCATGCCGTGTGAATGCGATGACTGGGGCAACTCATTCGCGCGCTCCTATACCCCGTCCACCCATTTTCACGAAGCCGCCTTGAAGGGCGGCTTTTTCTTGGTGTAATACACGCCGTACGGTGCCGCTGAAGTCTCATCGACGGCATGCACCAGACTCACCTTCGGCCACATCAGTTGCAAAAAGCGGTCTTCGCCCCGCTCATAAAAACGCTGCAACGACCACAGCACATAGTCAACCGCCTGCAAACACACCGTGTGTTGCGGTGTGGCCGCAGAAACTCGAAGCGTTGACTCCACTTTACGATCCCATTTGTCCTCAAATCGCGTTTTGCCCAGTTCCAGCATTGCACCAAACGCGCGGGTGCGGTCCGAATTCCCGCGACGCGCAAAGACGATATCGCACTCATTGGCCACGTGCAGCCGATCCCTGAATAACCGCGCCACCGTCTTGTCATACAGCTCATTCGGGCGATAACGATAACCGTCGTCCCGCTGATTGCGTTGCTGCACGTAGGTCAACACTGCATCCATGCGACGCACCACCGCGAAAAACTTCATTTCATGCGCCAGCAGCAGCTTGAATACTTCGCGTCGCACTTCGGCCACGTCATCCTTCGCATGAAAGGCAAATGCGGTCTTCCTCCGCTCGGGCCGCATCGATTCCACGCCCTTGAAATACGGATCAGCAAGCAATGTGGCTCGGAGCGCATCAAGGTCAGCGGCCAAAGCTTCTGGCGACTCGACTTGCAACGCACCGATGATGAAGTGCCGCGAGCAGCCTTCGCTACCGATGATGATCTGGCCGCGTGAGTTAAACAGCACGCCGTCACCCGCTTCGTCGACAAAGTAATGCGCCGTGCCGCCCACCGACGCAACCTTGGGCGCGAGCCCAGCGACTTGGTCCGAAGCTCCTGCCTCCTTGCTTGTCGCGCCCACCTAACGCGCCTCCACTTCATGCGGAATGGACTTGAACAGCACATTCGCAGCGGTTAAAGAGTCAGCGCCCACGCGCACGGATTCGCCGTAAATCACGCGCGGTCCGTTGTGCGGAAAATTCACCGTGAGCCAGGACAACACATCGCGCGTCAACACGTTGCCACCACGTGGGCGACGGTCGCCGAGGATGCCGTTGAACAGCAGGTAATACGCGACGCCGTCGTGGGTGCCGAGGAAGGGACTTGAACCCTTCTTTTTGTGCCACGGTGTGCGCGTTTCTTGCATCCAGATGAATGCGGCGAGCGTGGCGAATCGGACTTCGGGATGAATCGCGCCGCTGTCGTCGAAGATCGGGGCACCGAGGCGCATGAAACGGAAACTGCCGCCGCCCTGCCAGTTCACGGCACGGCTGATGCCGCCCTGTTCGCCGTCGAGCACTTTTTGCAGGCGCGGTAGGCAGTGCGTCTGCGCATGCTCGCCCATCTCAATGCCGATCCAGCGGCGACCCATTTTCTGCGCGACGGCAGCGGTGGTGCCGGAGCCGAGGAAGCTGTCGAGGATGAGGTCGCCTCGATTGGTTGCGATGTGGATTGCTCGCTCCAAAAGTCTCTCAGGTTTCGGTGTGCCGAAGACATCAGCGCCAAAAAGTGCGACCACCTCCTTTTTTGCGTCTTGTGTGTGACCGACTTCCTCATACGTCCACCAAGTTTGTGGAACGACGCCAGCTTTGACCTCAGATAGAAAGCGCTTCACGGCGGGCACATTGTTACCGTCTTTGCCCCACCAAATCCGGTTCTCGCCATGCAAGCGCCACAAATTTTCTTCCGAGATTGACCAAAAACGACCGGAAGGTGGCCCGGGAATCAGGCGTCCGCTTGGACATGTGATGGAGTACGTCCCGAGGCTGTAGAAGTTTCGCGCCGACAAATCACTCGGTTTCCAAACGCCGCGAGCATCTCCGTCGGGATTTTTGTATGCGCCATCCTGGCGTTCCGTCCTCGGCATGAGGTTAGGCACCCAGCTATCGGCGTGTTTTGCATAAACCAAAAGGTAGTCGTGATCTTCGGAGAAATGGCGGGCACTTGATTTCGGCGAATAATTTTTTCGCCACAGAACGGTACTCGTGAAATTCCCCCGCCCAAATACCTCATCCATCAACACCTTGAGATAGTGGCCTTCGTTGTCGTCGATAGTGACCCAGATGCTGCCGTCTTCTCGGAGGAGTTCGCGCAGCAGTTGCAGGCGCGGCAGCATCATCGTGAGCCACTGTGCATGCTCCAGGTTGTCGTCGTAATGCTCGAACGCGCTTTTGGTGTTGTACGGCGGATCAATGAAGATGCATTTGACCTGCCCGCGATAGAACGGCAACAGGGATTTCAACGCTTCGAGGTTGTCGCCCTGAATCAGCAGATTGTCCTCAGTCGGCGCGAGCGCGGGCGCGGGCGCGGCTTTGGCAGCTTCTGGGGCATTGGCTTGATCGCCAAACGCCTTATTTGATGTGGGCTCAAGGCCTGAAATGATCGATTGTCGAATTTCGGTCTTTTCGTGCTCAGCGCCCTTGTGTAGCGGCGCTTTCGGCGGTTGGGTTGTCGATGCGTGTTCGGACAGCTGCTCCAGCAGCCGGTACGGTACCCGTCGGGCGATTTCAAAGGCAGCGTCGCGGTTGAGCCAGTCGAGGGTGGGCATGCGGGGAGGGGCTTTGCTTGTGATGCGCGAGGAGAGCGACAAGCATAACGGGCACACGGTTATCGCGTTACGATTGCGCAATGCGGACGCGACTCCGCCTCGTCAATGGTCACCCAATGCGGACACCGCCGCTTAACGAACTGCGAACCCTACTGAAGAAGGTTGCACGCCTGCAACGCCGACTGGCGCTGGCCTACGGCATTCACTTCAAAAAGCCAAAAAAACGCTAGCCTAGCGATAGCAGCTTTTTCTTGAAAGCCTTGTTTCATTGGGGCTGAGCGAGCTAATATCGATAAGTCGATTTTCTAGTTTTTATCGTGCTAGCCCCAATGCAGCGGTCATTGCAGCGAAAAGCTGCTACTTTCCAACCGATGCAATCCGCGCAATTTGCTCCGCCGCATTCGCCAGCAATTCCGGCGCGCGAATGACCGCTTGATCCAGCGCCATCGGGGCGGGGACGATGGAGAAGCAGCCGCCGTTGAAGGTGGCGTTCAGGGCTTCGAGCGAGGCGGAATCTACGCCGCCGCTGATGAGCGTGGCTTTCAGGCCGGGGTTGCCGTTGTCTCTTGCGATTTGGGCGGCGGCGAAGGGGGTTTTGCCGAGTAGCGTTTGGGCGTCGGTGCGGCCTTCTCCGGTGATCAGCCAGTCGGCGTTTTTGCAGGCGTCGGCCAGACCGATGAGGCGGGCGACGGTTTGCGCGCCGGACTCGAATTTTGCGCCTAGCAGTTGCAGCGCGTAGCCCAAACCGCCCGCCGCTCCTGCGCCTGCCTTGTCTTTGGCCGAGCGCTGTAGCGCAGCTTCCAGACGTTCGGCGTAGGCCGCGATGACGCCGTCAACGCGCGCGACGTCGCTCGATGCGATGCCTTTTTGCGGACCGAAGATTGCAGTTGCGCCGCGCTCGCCGGTGAGGGCGTTGTTCACGTCCGAGAGCAATGTGATTTCGCAGTCGGCGAGTCTGGGGTCGAGCCCGGTTACGTCCACCGAAATCAGCTTCGCCAAGCCGTTCGGCGTAGGTTCGACTTCGCGCCGGAAGGTGCCAGTGAACTTCACGCCGAGCGCGGCCAGGAGGCCTGCGCCACCGTCGTTGGTGCTGGTGCCGCCGAGGCCGATGAAGAAGTGGCGGATGCCTTCGGCGACCAGAAGGCGCATCAATTCGCCGACGCCATAGCTTGTGCGATCGCCGACCGGGACGGCCATGTTGTGGGCGTCTTCAATCCCGACGATCTGCGCGACTTCGATCATGGCAGCTTCGTAGATGCCGTGCTTGATGAGCGCGTACCCAGCTTCGGCCGATTGCCCTGCGGCGTTCCGCACGAGTGCCTGCTTACGTCGCGCACCGGTGCCCGCTAAAGCGTGGCTGACGGCGTCCAGCGTGCCTTCGCCACCGTCGGCCATAGGTCGCTTGACGATTTCCGCCTGTGGCAGAACCCGGCGCAATCCGATTTCAAGAGCGGCGCAAACGCCCTCCGCTGAGAGCGATCCTTTGAACGAATCGGGCGCCAAAATTATTTTCATGCCGCGATTTTCATTCCACCGAATCTTCTACGCTGTCACGTTGCGTGGCGCGCTGCACGCGATCATTCACTGCCTCCCATTCGGGGCCTTGCGGCGGGGCTTCGATGATGAGCTGGCCGTAGCGTTCGCTGTCAAGTGAGCGCAACAAGGCGTACAGCTCGTATTCCCAGGTTTGCGCGTCACCTGCCAGGCGGATGGCACGCAGTTTGGCTGAAGGTTCAACATCAAACGAATGAGTGATAACGCAACGCGAAGGCCCGCGGTCCTGTGCTTGCCGGAAGGCTCGCAATTGCGTGCGCAGGCGGCGCTCTTCGAGCATGATGGTCGGCGTGCGCGGTGCGTAGTGCGACGCCATGCTGCCCGATACGCGCGGTGCGTCACTTGCCCCGTCAGTGACAGGGCCAAGCGCCACCCCGAGCACTTGCTCGATCTCGTTGGCGCGCACACGACCGGGCCGCAAAATGCGCACCGTGTCACCGCTCACGTCAACGATGGTGGACTCAACGCCGACGTCGCATGCGCCGCCGTTCAGGATGAACAGCAAGATATCCGGGAATTCAGCGGCTACGTGCTCGGCGGTGGTGGCGCTGACCTGGCCGAACTGATTGGCAGACGGGGCAGCCAATCCCGATGCTGCCGACGCCGTAGATGTCTCAGCCGCGAATTCGCGCATGACGGCCTGCGCCACCGGGTGCGACGGCACTCGCAAACCCACTGTGTCCTGACCGCCGGTCACCGCATCAAGCACATGGCTCGCGCGTTTGACGATGAGGGTCATG
>JBBRVM010000327.1:0-4968 GCA_038246865.1 Burkholderiales bacterium | reverse complement strand
TGCTGTGTGGCCAGCTTCGACAGTACCGTTTTGCACAGCATCAACGAGGCCTGGCATTGGAACCAGTTCACCTGCGGCATGCACAGAAATCTGGAATTTGCCGCCGGTCATTTTTGACACTTGTGCCGCGAAAACTTCAGCCGCGCCGTAAATGGTGTCAAGCGACTTCGGGAAACCCGAGGTCAAGCGCCAACGAACAGCGGGCGATTGGCCGATAACGGCTGGGGCGGCAAGGACAGCGCCACCGGTGGCGGCGCCAGCGGCAGCCTTGGTTAGAAAATCACGACGTTGCATAGTTTTTCCTCAATTAATTGGTTATCGCCACGGTGGCATGGCCGTCTACGGTCTCGGATAATGCTTGATTACGACCTTGGACAAATTGTAAGTTCGTTCGACGAAGGACTTGTAATGGGTTTTCCCGCGTGTCGGCGTGCGTGTTCTGCCCGCGCAATGCCTACAATCGGCTGCTGCAAACCGTGCCCACAGGCGCTGGCAGACGTTTTGTCGATATCACCAAATTCTGACCCGGCTACAGAAGCTTTCGTGGCTTCTGGTAGCGACTTTTTTAATCGAATCCATTCGCGCCGATGACCCCAACTACCACCGAACTCGTTGCCGCCATACTCTTTGCTCTGGCGATCCTGCACACGTTTCTCGCACCAAAGATCGCATCAATGGGGCATCGATACCCATCGCATCAAGGACTCTTTCATCTGCTCGGTGAAGTCGAGGCGGTGTTTGGTATCTGGTCCGGGGTACTGCTGCTGTTTCTGTTCGTCACCGGTGGTTTTGCGGCGGGCACGGGCTATATCGATGCCCGCAACTTTACCGAGCCTCTATTTGTCATCGCGATTATGGTGGTCGCGGGCAGCAAGCCCGTATTGCATGTCGCCAAGCTCGCGGTAACAGGCATCGCCACCCAAGTTCCGCTGCCGCGCACGGTCGCGCTTTATTGGCTCATTTTGGTGCTGGTGCCGCTGCTTGGTTCGTTCATCACCGAACCTGCAGCGATGACGCTCGCCGCGTTCATGTTGCGTGATCGCTTCTACAAGGCGGGCATGACGTCACGCCTGAGGTATGCCACGATTGGCGTGCTGTTTGTCAATGTGTCTATCGGCGGCGTGCTCACGCCCTACGCCGCGCCGCCGGTGTTGATGGTGGCGGCAAAGTGGAACTGGGATGTGGGCTTCATGATCACCAACTTCGGGTGGCGTTCGGCGCTCGCGGCCGTTGTCAATGCGACGATCGTCACCGCGATGTTCTTCAGCGAAATCAAATCACTGAAAGCGACGCATGACGGCACGTCTGAGGGAAAAATCCCCCCCACCGTTTGCCTCGCGCACCTCGCTTTGCTCGCGGGCGTCGTCGTATTCGCGCACCACCCTGCGCTGTTTATGGGCTTCCTGCTGATGTTTTTGGGCGTCGCGAGCGCCTATCCGCAGCATCAGGACCGGCTGATCCTGCGTGAGGCGCTGATGGTCGGTTTTTTCCTCGCAGGGCTCGTGGTACTAGGCGGGATGCAGCAATGGTGGTTACAACCCTTGCTGCTGAGCATGTCACCTGACCAGGTGTATTTCGCCGCGACTGCACTCACAGCGATCACCGATAACGCCGCACTAACCTATCTCGGCTCACTGGTGCCCGGCTTGTCACCTGAATTCAAGTACATGCTGGTCGCCGGGGCGATCACGGGCGGCGGCTTGACGGTCATCGCCAATGCGCCAAATCCTGCGGGTTACTCGATCCTCAAGCGCTACTTTGACGATGAGCACATTAGCCCGCTGTGGCTATTGTGCGCAGCGCTCGGACCGACGATCACGGCCATCGTCACGTTCTGGGTCTTTCGGTAGTGTGGCCCCGGTCGCACCCCGCTTATCGCTAAACCACGCTATCCCACGGCGCCGAAAGGCGCACGGCCCCATTGATGATGCCCACCATGGAGTAAGTCTGCGGGAAATTTCCCCATAACTCGCCGGTGCGGGTGTCGGTGTCTTCGCTCAGTAAACCGAGTTTGTTGCGACGAGACAGCAGTGTGGCGAATGCTTCACGCGCCTCATCGCGCCGTCCGATTCGCGCGAGCGCATCCACCCGCCAGAATGAGCATACGTTGAAAGCACATGTAGGCTTGCCAAAATCGTCTGCCGCCTCGTACCGGCGCATGAATGGGCCATCGCACAAAGTACGCTCGAGCGCATCGACGGTGCGAATAAATCGCGGATCGTTAGGCGGCAAAAATCCCACCTCCGCCATCAGCAGTACGCTGGCGTCAAGATCCTGACCGCCCAGACTTTCCACAAACGCGCCACGCGTTTCGTTCCATGCGTGCTTCAGAAGCGTGGCCCGAATTGTTTCGGCCCGGGTGCGCCACAATTCGCTGCGCACACCCCGTTCAAGCTTCGACGCGATCACCGCCAGACGGTCACAGGCAGCCCAGCACATGAGCGTTGACGAGGTATGCACTCGGGAGCGCGTTCGCAGCTCCCATATGCCTGCATCCGGCTGGTCGTGCAGACGCCACGCCTGCTCACCCATCAGCTCCAGCACCGCAAAGTCGTCGGCATTGCTTCTTCGCAGCAGTCGATGATCGTGAAATCCCTGTGCGGCTGCGAGAACAATATTGCCGTACACGTCATGCTGGAAGTGCTCGTGCGCCTGGTTACCAACACGCACCGGCCCCATTCCGCGGTAACCTGCCATCGTAGTGGCAATCGTTTCATGCAGGTTACTTTCCAGTCCGAGCCCGTAAAGCGGCTGTACGTGCCCATCGCGAGAAGACCGGACCACGTTGTACAGCCATTGCAAATAGCTCTCCATCGTGCCAACTTCCGCCAGACTGTTGAGTGCGCGAACGACGAAGAAGGCATCGCGCAGCCAGCAGAATCGATAGTCCCAGTTGCGCCCGCTATTGGGCGCTTCCGGGATACTTGTCGTCATCGCCGCTACGATGGCTCCCGTTTCTTCATACTGACAGAGTTTAAGCGTAATGGCAGCCCGAATTACGGCGTCCTGCCATTCAAGCGGCAACGCAAGCCGCCGTGTCCAGCTGCGCCAGTACGCCAACGTCTGCTCTTCAAAATCGCGCGCTGTTTCGTCGACTCCACCGGCGAGCGTTTCGTCCGGACCGAGCATGAAGCTAACCGATGAATCCAGCGAAAACCACGTGCCGTCGACAATGTAGGTGAGCGGAGCGCTCGTGTTGAGTCGCAGTGTTTGCTCAGCCATCGTGAAACGTAGATGATGGCTGCCGCGCGTCGGGCGGGGCGCGGCGCTGCCCCAGGTGTCAGACGGGCGCAGCGTGAACCTTACGCGGGGGTTGCCGACGACCGCATGAACACGGCGAACCAGTTGTGCCGGTCTGAACGTGCGTCCACGGTCTACAAAACGCGGCGCAAAATCGACCACGTCGACGCAATGTCCAGCACTGTCCCATAGGCGCGTACGCACCACTGCCGTGTTGTGATCGTATGACTGCTCTGAGCGCGCGAAGTCTTCGATCTCTACCGCCATCGTCCCTTCGGTTTGCTGGGCGCCGTCTGCCCGACTATTAATTAGCGCATCGAATACAGGAACGCTGTCAAAGCGCGGCATGCAGCACCACACGATGTTTGCCTGTTCATCGATCAACGCGCTGACGGTGCAATTGCCAATCATGGCCAATTCAAGCGAAGGCCGCACTGATCCATTTGAAATCACGGGTTGCATTGATTCACTGTTCCTATTCCAGGTCACTACTGTAACGGACATAGTATATTGAGACAAATGTATCTTGTTTTGTGCATACTGTATTTGAAAAACGCGAAAGGTAATTACGCTTGATAGTGTTCAAGACATTGCGGTTGCAGTTGAGATTTTTGCTGCCGCTCACAGTCACGCTAGTTGTCGCCGCTTACCTGTCTGTCCCATTTCTGGATCAGGTGACGCTCCGGTGGTTCACGCGTGACCTCAACAGCCGCGGCCTTTTACTGGCAAACGCGTTGTCCGACTCAGTCACTGAAGCACTGGACTCCAACCGTCTATCGCGACTAAAGCCACTGTTCGAGAAAACCGCCCAGGATGAGCGGCTCTATGCAATGGCGCTTTGCTCTCCGGACAATCGAAAGCTGGGCGCGACAACGCACTACCCGACCAACCTGTCGTGCGAAAGTGCAACAGAGCTCTCACGGCGGTCAGATCCGACCTACAAATTGACGGGCGGTTCGGTGATTGTGGGCGTCCACGATGTAACGGGCGCCCGAACGGTGGCGCGTGGTGCAGACATACTGGGCGCATCTGCGGCGATCGCGGATGGACGTCCGACCGAGAGCGTAGCGCTGTTGTCAGCGCAACCGGCGAGCGAGAGCGCGGAACCGCCAACGACCGTGATCGCGCGCCTGATCCTGCTGCACGATATCAGCTTTATTGAACGCCGCAGTCAGGACACGCGACGCTATCTGATCGGTCTTATCGCGGCACTTGGTCTGACGATTGCGCTGATCACCATGATTGTGGCGCAACTGAGTTGGCGCGGGTGGGTAAACGGGGTGCGCGCGATCATGCGCGGCGAAGGGCTGGTGAGTCCTCTGGCTCCCGCACCCGAGCTGACGCCGTTCGTTGCTGATCTTCGCGCGCGTATGCGCGACCTGGAAGATGAGTACCGGCGGGCGCAAGGCCCGGACGTCGAATGGAACGCGGAGCGTCTGCGAACTTTGCTGCGCACACAACTCAGTGGGGATCAGGTTATCGTCGTCTCGAATCGCGAACCATACATTCATGAGCGCGACCCGTCGGGCGTGATTGTGAAGCGACCCGCCAGTGGGCTGGTCACGGCGGTCGAACCTGTGATGCGCGCGTGCTCCGGAACGTGGATCGCTCACGGCAGCGGCTCGGCTGACCGCGACGTCGTTGACTCAGCCGATCGGGTGCGAGTGCCACCGGGTCAAGACGAATACTGGCTGCGACGCATCTGGCTTACCGCCGAAGAAGAGCAGG
>JBBRVM010000326.1:0-4972 GCA_038246865.1 Burkholderiales bacterium | reverse complement strand
TCGCAAACGTCCCGGCATGTACATCGGCGACACTAGTGATGGCTCCGGTCTGCATCACATGGTGTTTGAAGTGCTCGACAACGCCATCGATGAAGCGCTCGCTGGCATCTGCGATGACATCAAGGTCATCATCCACGCTGACAACTCCATCTCGGTCGCCGACAACGGTCGCGGCATTCCCACCGCGATTAAAGAGGATGACGAGTTAAAGCGCTCTGCTGCCGAGATCGTGATGACCGAGCTGCATGCAGGCGGCAAGTTTGACCAGAACTCATACAAAGTCTCCGGTGGTTTGCACGGCGTCGGTGTGTCGGTGGTTAACGCATTGTCCGATTGGTTGAAGCTCAAAATCTGGCGCGACGGCAAAGTTCACGAGATGGAATTCCGACGTGGCGAGGCCGTAGCCCCGCTCAAAGTGACGGGCGAAACGCGCAACCGCCGCGGCACCGAAGTGCACTTCATGGCATCGACGGAAACGTTTACCCACGTCGAATTTCACTTCGAAATTCTGGCCAAACGCATTCGCGAACTCTCATTCCTTAACCACGGCGTCAAGATCGAACTGGTCGATCAGCGCACCGGTAAAAGCGAAAACTTTGCCTACTCCGGTGGCATCAAAAGCTTCGTTGAATACATCAACAAAGCGAAGACGGTTCTACACAAAAACATCTTCTATTGCATCAGCGAAAAAGCGGGCATCACCGTTGAAGTCGCGATGCAATGGAATGACAGCTACGGCGAGAACCTGCAAGTCTTCACCAACAATATTCCGCAGCGCGACGGGGGCACCCACTTGACCGGACTGCGCGCCGCGATGACGCGCACCATCACCAAATACATCACCTCGAACGAGCTCGACAAAAAAGCCAAAGTCGAAGTGTCCGGCGAAGACGCGCGAGAAGGTTTGACCTGTATTTTGTCGGTCAAAGTGCCTGATCCCAAGTTCAGTTCACAGACCAAAGACAAGCTCGTTTCGAGCGAGGTTCGCCCCGTTGTCGAGGAAATCGTCGCCGAGAAATTGGCCGACTTCCTGCTCGAATACCCGTCTGATGCGAAGATTGTCTGCGGCAAGATTGTCGACGCCGCGCGCGCTCGTGAAGCGGCGCGCAAAGCTCGCGAAATGACGCGTCGTAAAGGCGTGCTCGACTCAATGGGCTTGCCCGGAAAACTCGCCGATTGTCAGGAAAAAGACCCGAAACTCTGTGAGCTGTATCTGGTCGAGGGCGACTCTGCAGGCGGCACCGCCAAGCAGGGTCGGGACCGTAAATTCCAGGCGATTTTGCCGTTGCGCGGCAAGGTGTTGAATGTTGAAAAAGCGCGCTTTGACAAGGTCATCTCGTCCGAACAAATCGTCACCCTTATCACCGCGATGGGCACCGGTTTCGGCAAGGACGATTACAACGTCGAGAAGCTGCGCTACCACCGCATCATCATCATGACCGATGCTGACGTTGACGGCGCACACATCCGCACACTGCTGCTCACGTTCTTCTATCGCCAGATGACCGACCTCGTTGAGCGTGGCCACATCTACATCGCCCAACCGCCGCTGTACAAAGCGAAGATCGGCAAGGAGGAGCAATACCTCAAGGACGAGCTGGAGTTGAAGCAATTCCTGCTGCGTATTTCGCTCAAGGGCGCCGAGTTCAAGCCGACGGTTGATGGTGCCGTATTGTCCGAGACCGCGCTCTCCGATCTCGCGCGGCAATATCTGGTGGCCGACGCCGTCATCGAGCGCAACTCGCGCACCATTGACCGTCGCGCGCTCGACGCCTTGCTGCTCGGCGCAACGGTGTCGCTCACCGATGAAGCCTCAGCCATTGCCGGTGCCGCCTCGATGCAGGCGATCATCACCGACCCGGAACTCGCGGTCGAACCGTTCTACGACGAAAAGGCCGAAGAATGGTTGCTGCTGCTCAAACGCACGCACAACAAGCGCACCACGCAAACGATTCTCTCCGCAGGTTTCCTCGACAGTGCGGACTACCAGCAGATCAAGAAAGCCGCCGAGCTGCAATCAATGGTCGGCGTCGGCGCCGTCGTCTCGCGCACAGACGGTAAAGGCAACCGCGAAGAAGCCACCATGACCGGCTTCAAGCAGGCCCTCGACTGGCTTTTGGACAAGGCCCGCGCCAACCTCACCATCCAGCGCTACAAAGGCTGGGGTGAGATGAACGCCGAGCAACTGTGGGACACCCCCATGGACCCGAAAGTCCGCCGCCTGCTCAAAGTGCAGATCGAAGACGCGATTGCAGCCGATGAGATTTTCACCACGTTGATGGGTGAAGAGGTGGAGCCGCGTAGGGCGTTTATTGAGGGGAATGCGTTGGGGGTCCGGAATTTGGATGTGTAATGATGACTTCAACCCCGCGAATCAGTAAATTACTGCCGCTTGTTTTGTTGTTGACATCTAACGCATTTGCACAAGCGGCATACAAATGCAAGGATGCACAGGGAAAGATTGCATACAGCGATGTTCCATGTTCGTCGGCAGACTTCGGGAAAGTGCCGCTCTCTTCCGCGCCTACCAGTGAATCAGGCGGAGAATTTAAATTAGGACAAATTTGCGTTGAGCAACTCAAACGATTCGTATCCTTCAAAGACCCTGAAAGTATCAGAATTGTTAGTCATCCTCGTAAGTTTGGAGCTGACCTCATCGACTGGAATGGCATCCGTGTCGAGGCGATTCAATTCAGCATGACAGTTGACGCGAAAAATAGTTATGGCGCTTATACGGGCGGAGATCGTTATGTCTGTGACACGAGCCTTGATGGGCGTCGAATTTTTTCGATCCGTAAGTGACGAGTGGCCCGACCCAGCACAACTTAGCAATGTCGTTTTGAGCTTCTGCCATGAAACCAACGTGTTTTCACGCCGATCACACATGGTGTCGTAGGGTGCGCATCAGAATGCGCATCGTGGCGGCGACAGATAGGCGGTTGATATTTCGAACCGATGGTGCGCGCTCTGGCGCACACCCTACTTTGTCTCAACATAGGTGAATGGCACAGCTAAAGCGGAAATGACGACCCAAAGAAAATCCCGGATCGACGTCAAAGAAGTTGTTGTGTGGCGATCGGTTTTGACACGGCGTTTCGCGTTCTTCGCTTCTCTCGCTGAGCGCGGTGTAGCGGTCATTGTTCTGCGGCGCGGCAGACCATCGTTGAAGCTCGTTCGAGCGTAGTCGCTCGTGCAAGTTCTCTTCATCTGCATGGGCAACATCTGCCGCAGCCCGACGGCTGAAGGTGTGTTTCGCCACAAGGTGCGCGCGACGGGGCTCATCGAGCACATTGCGATTGATTCGGCGGGCACGCACAACTATCACCCTGGTGAGCCGCCAGATGCTCGCTCGCAGCATCATGCGTTGCGGCGCGGCTATGACCTCTCGGACTTGCGGGCGCGGGCGCTTTCCGAGGCTGATATCGAGCGCGCGGATTTTCTCGTGGTGATGGACGATTTGAACTATTCGACGGTTGGCTCACGGATGGCAGACGTGCATCAGCCCAAGCTGCGGCGGCTGACAGAGTTCTGCCTGATTGACGCGCACAAAACCGTTCGCGAAGTGCCCGATCCTTATTACGGCGAGCGGGCGGATTTTGAGCGGGTGCTGGATCTGGTGGAGGATGGCTGCGACGGGTTACTTGCGAGCGTTCGTCTGCGACTCACTACAGCTTTTCAATAGAACATCCGCTGCATTGGGGCTAGTGGCCGTTTATTTGCTTTGTCGATAAACGCCATTTTTTCCGTATAGCCCTTATACAATAAGGCTTTCAGCGAAAAGCGGCTAAGCCGCCAAAGGCAACGCTGAGCGATCCACAAAGCGAGCCGCGGCATGCTGGTAATACGAGGAGAAATCGTTGAACGCCGCGAGCGCTTTCTCGATGCTTTGATCATTGCGCAAGGCGAATGTCGTGAAACCTGCGCGAGACATCAAAAAGATCTGGTCACGCTGCACGTCGCCAACCGCGCGTAGTTCGCCGATATAGCGATAGCGCTCACGCAAGAGCGTGGCCGTTGAGTAGCCGCGACCATCGGTGAAGGCCGGGAATTCGATGGCGATCAGCGCGAGCTTTTCGAGATCATTGGCGATCAGCGCGGGATCATCCGCCGGTGAGAGCTTCACACCGAGCGTGCCGTTCGCGCCAACATGCTTCTGCCAGGTGCCCGAGAATTCGCGGAATTCAGTGAGCGGCAACAGCACCTTTGCGCCTGCCGGAATTGCGTTTGCATCGCCCGTGTATTCGATCCAGCCGTCGGTGCCCGTCCTGGTATCAACGAGGCCGTAGCGGTTAATTAGCTTCGGCATAAACGCGCTCCTTAAAAGGTTCGATTCCGGTGCGTGCGACGACGTCGACGAAACGCTCGTCTTCGCGTTCGCGCAGGCTCAAGTAAGTGGTGATGAGGTTTTCGATCACGTCGGTCACGTCGGCACGGGCAAACGAGGGGCCAATAATTTTTCCTATACGAGCGCCCGGGTTTCCGTCAGCACCTGCAAATTCCTGTGCGCCACCGATGGTGATCTGATACCACTCTTCTTCGTGTTTATCGACGCCCAAAATGCCGATGTGGCCGACATGATGGTGGCCGCAGGCGTTGATGCAGCCTGAGATGTTCAGATCCAGCTCGCCAATGTCGAACTGATAATCGAGCGATTCGAAACGCTCGTGAATAGCAGCCGCGATGGGGATTGACACCGCGTTCGCAAGATCACAGAAATCGCCGCCAGGGCAGGCGATGATGTTGCCGATGAGGCCAATGTTGGGCGTAGCCATGCCTAGCGCTTTCAGCTCGCGCCACAGCTCAGGCAGCGCGCTGACTTCAACATCAGAGAACACGAGGTTTTGCTCGTGAGTGACGCGCAGTTCACCCTGATTAAACCGATCGGCCAGTGCGGCGACGCGATCCATTTCGTCGGCGGTGATGTCGCCCGGTGGCACGCCGCTGCGCTTCAGCGACAGCGTGACGGCGGCGT
>JBBRVM010000325.1:0-4978 GCA_038246865.1 Burkholderiales bacterium | reverse complement strand
CGCCCCACCACCGCAACGCTCTCAAACCCTTCACGCCTGAATAAATCAAGCACGGCGTCGACAGCCGACGGCGCACATGAAACGAGCAAACCGCCCGAAGTTTGCGGGTCAGTCAGCAGTGCCTGATTCACGTCGCCAAAGCCTGAAGGCAAGTCAACGTCCTGACCATAACCGCCCCAATTGCGGCCCGATGCGCCGGTGATGTAGCCCTCAGCAGCGAGCGCTTGCACGTTCTCGATGAACGGCACTTTCGCCCACTCGATCACGGCGGTCATCTTCGCGCCGCGCGCGAGTTCGAGCGTGTGGCCTGCGAGGCCGAAGCCGGTGATGTCGGTGACGGCGTGTACGCCCGCCATGTCGGCCAATTTCGCGCCGGGCGTGTTGAGTTTTGTCGTGTTGGCGATCATCGCGGCGTAACCCTCGGGCGAGAGTTTCTCTTTTTTGAGCGCTGCGGAGAGCACGCCAACGCCAATCGGTTTGCCGAGAATCAGTATGTCGCCGACTTTGGCGTCGGCGTTTTTCTTGACCTTGTCGGGATGTACGAGCCCCATAACGACAAGACCGTAAATCGCTTCCACCGAGTCAATCGTGTGACCACCCGCAATCGGAATGCCCGCCGCCGTGGCCACACTTTGGCCGCCCTTGATGACCTTGCCAATCGTCTCAATCGAGAGCACGTTAATCGGCATGCCAACCAGCGCCAGCGCCATGATCGGCGTGCCGCCCATCGCGTAAACGTCGGAGATCGCGTTGGTCGCGGCGATGCGACCGAACTCGAACGGGTCGTCGACAATGGGCATGAAGAAGTCGGTGGTGGCGATCAACGCCTGCGTATCGTTTAATTTGTAGACGGCAGCGTCGTCGGCTGTCTCGATGCCAACCAGCAATTCCTTTGGTAACAGGCCCGCGCTGTTCTTCAGAATTTCTGACAACACGCCCGGCGCGATTTTGCAGCCGCAGCCGCCGCCATGCGACAGCGAGGTGAGGCGGGGCTCAACAATTTTGAGGGAATCGGTGGGTGCGTTCATGGAAACTCCGTTAGAAAAATTTGCCCGCCACATTCGCGTGGATGCCGGACAGCCTCTATTGTCGCAAACCGCGCCTCCAACCTTACGCTCGCGAAAACCCGCCTGCGATTGGGGTCAGCTGAGCGCGCGCCACGCTGGCACGAATCGCGGTCGCCTCGTGCTCCGGAACAAAGTTCGCCGCGAGCTTGGCGCAGGCTTTCACCAACCGTTGGTAGAACACTTTATCCGTCTCCGCACGACGCAGCATCGCCGCGCAATCCGGCGCATCCCCCAACGTGAAGTAGCCGGGATAGTCCTCACCCAACATGCCCACATTGCCGCTGATTCGGCTCGCGATCACCGGCACGCCCGCCGTCACGGCCTCGACAATCACGTTCGCGCCGCCTTCCATGCGGCTCGCGATCACCAGCAGGTGCGCGCGCTTGATGCGCTGTCGCGTCTCGCTACGACTCAAGCCGCCGAGCCACTTCAGGCGCGGCTCGTCGCGCGTCACGATACGCATGGTGCCGGCGTGATGCGCATCGAGCGCGGTGCCGATGTGCACGAGCCGAATATGGCTCTCGGGCGGAAGCATTCGCAGCGCCGTGATCGGCGTAAAAGGATCTTTCTCATGCCGCAAATGCCCGACCTGAACCACCTCAAAATGTCGTGTGTGACGTGCAGCGGGTTTGAGCGACGGCGCAGACTGAAACACCACATCACACTTGGCGCGTTGCGGCGCGGTTAGCTCGCCCATCGCCGCCGGTTGCAACACCACCAGGCGATCCGCCAGCGCGAGCGACTGCTGCGCCACTTCGTCTTCATGAATGTCACGGTAAACATCGGTGCCGGTCAAGGCGAGCACGAGCCCTCCGACGGGACGCGCCAAACGATATTGCGCCATCGATTCCCCTGAACGCCGCGCATGCAGCGCGAGCATGACTGCCGGTATCGAATCGCTCGTGGACCAGCGTTGAACCACTTTCACCGCATAATCACGAGCAAGGAAACGCGCCCAGCGCGCGGCCGTGTGCCAGTTGCCGTTGTTGGCCTCTGGTTTGGCTGGAGACACAATAATCAATTCAGGTTTCACCGATCAACTATCGCACAAGGCTCAGCTTGACGCTGGTCGCGACTTCGGCAATGGCGCTCGCTCGCTTGGCCGCGCAGCGCTGGTAGGTGCGCTCACGCAACTGCGAAGCCATACTCGAGATTTCGTACTCAGCCTTCCAGAAACAGCTTTTTTGCCGCCAGTTCATCACGGCATCAATCCGCCGTTGTGGGAGTGCGCGCACATTGGCTGGTTTGCTGAATGGTGGTGTGTGCGCGGTGCTTACAACACGACCGATGGCGCGACTGTTTCGGATAAGCCGTCACTGTGGGCAGCGGCAGACGCGATGCTCAACTCGAACACGTTGGCGCATGATGATCGCTGGAATCTGGCGTTGCTGACGCGCGAAAGCACAGTTGAATATCTTGATAAGACGCTTTACGCCGTGCTGTCGTCACTGAAGTTACAGTCCGATAGCGACGACGCACTGTATCCGTATCGCCTGTCGCTTTTTCACGAAGCCATGCATCTGGAGGCGCTGGCCTGGTGCGCACAAACGCTCGGGGGCGTGCGGCCTGCGTGGGTACGCTCACTACCACCAATGCATCGCCCCGGCGAGGTTCTTGTGCCCAGTGGCGAGTACCACTGCGGACATAAAGGCAACGGCTTCAGCTTCGACAATGAACGCGATGGTTGTGCAAAAGAAATCTCAGAGTTCAGCATCGACCACACGCCCATCAGCAACGCGCAATTCGCACAATTTGTTGAATCCGGCGAGTATCAGGCGCGCCTGGGGTCATCGCATCCGTGCTTCTGGCGGCAGGCGAATGGCGAATGGCAAATGCGCTACTTCGATCAATGGCAAACGCTCGACCCACGTGCGCCCGTCATTCACGTCAGTGCGCTGGAAGCCGAGGCCTATTGCCATTGGGCCGGTCGCCGATTGCCGACAGAATCAGAGTGGGAAGCCGCCGCGCAACTAGGCGCTATCGACTGGGGCAACAGCGTGTGGGAATGGACGGCAACCCCGTTCGCGCCGTACACAGGATTCAGCGCAGATCGATACCGCGAATATTCCGCCCCGTGGTTCGACGGCAAACACCGCGTGCTGCGCGGCGGCTCACACGCGACGCTTGCGCTGATGCATCACAGCGCGTATCGCAATTACTTTTTGCCGGAACGCAGCGATGTGTTTGCGGGGTTTCGGACCTGCCCGTCGCCTTGATCTTCGAACCCATGGTGACTTTCCGCGCAGCAGACTGGAAAGCGATGCGCTCCCGATATGCAGAAACCAACCAGACCGAAGCATACGTGGCGCTTGATCGCCTTCATCGCGACTTGGAGTTTTACCGCTGGTTCCGCCACCTATCGACGCGATTGATCTACATCAAACTCGCGGCGAACTTCAGTTAATTCGCTATTCGCTTCGGTCAATTTATGCGACGCTTCACCATGCTGTGGTCGCATGGTGCGCACGCGCGGATAGTCTCATCCACAGTCAGCGAGACGTTTGACCGCACAGTTCTTCAAGAGGAGCATTCATATGCATAACGTAGTGGTACCGATTGATGGCTCAGCGGCTGCGCTGCGTGCGCTTGGCTACGTACTGGAAAATCTGCGGGGACGCGCCGGAGCGCGCATTCACCTGATTAATGTCCAGGAGCCGAAGCTCCATGTCTGGCCAGGAAAACTCGTCTCACCCGACATGATCGAGGCTGAAATGCGCAAAGAAGGCGCGCAAATTCTGTACTCAGCTGAGACCGCCGTACGAGGTGCCGATCCGGTTTGCACTTCGCACGTAAGCATTGGCGACGCTGGCGAGAAGATTGTTGCGTATGCTATGGATCACGGCTGCGACAGTATCGCTATGGGTACTCGCGGCATGGGCGTGGTTGAGAGTCTGGTCATGGGCTCTGTTGCACAGAAGGTCGCACGCCTGGCGCCGATGCCTGTGACTTTGGTGAAGTAGTGGCGCGCCTTCGTCCGTTTAGTCGCGCACCGCTCAGCTGACCGCCGCATGAACGAACTTTGGCTGATCTGGGCGCAGCTTGCTATCTGCGGCTGTCTGATTGCTGTGGCAGGGACGAAACTGAGCCGCTACGCCGATATCATTGCCGACAAGACCGGCTGGTCAGGTGCATGGGTTGGGCTCGTGCTGCTAGCCACAGTGACTTCGCTGCCTGAACTGGCCACCGGCATCAGTTCAGTGACGCTGACCAACGCGCCGGACGTCGCGGTGGGCAATGTACTGGGGGCCTGCGTGCTCAACCTGTCGTACGTTGCGGTGCTCGATGTGCTGAAACGCGACGAGCCGCTGTTCCGTCGGGCGGGTCTGGGCCATATTGGTCTGGCAGGCTTCGGCATCATCATGCTGGCCGTCATCGGCCTGGGACTCGCGCTCGCGCAGTTTCCGCTGATGCGATCCCTTGGCCATATCGGCCTGTATGCCCCGGCACTGCTGGCGCTTTATCTTCTGGCCGTTCGCATCAACTTCCAGTACGAGCGCTCGCAGTTGGTCGCCAGTGTCGAGCAGGCGGTAAGCCGATACCCCGACATGTCGCTGCGCGAAGCCGGGTGGCGCTTCAGCGCGGCCGCTGGTGTCGTTGTCGCGGCTGGCATCTGGCTACCGTTCATCGCCACCGATCTGGCCGTGGCGATGCAGTGGACCAAAAGCTTCGTCGGCACGCTGCTGGTAGCCATGGTGACTTCGCTGCCAGAGCTGGTCGTGACGTTATCTGCCGTGCGACTGGGTGCCGTTGACATGGCGATCGCCAATCTGCTTGGCAGCAACCTGTTCAACGTCCTCATTCTCGCGATAGACGATGTCTTCTACGCACGAGGCCCGATTCTCGGTGCCGTCTCGCCGGTGCACGCAGCGTCCGTTATGTCGGCGATCCTGATGAGTGGCGTGGTCATCGTT
>JBBRVM010000324.1:0-4981 GCA_038246865.1 Burkholderiales bacterium | reverse complement strand
GCTCTTTGGAGTAGCCAAGCGAGCGCAGCGCGGCGGTGACAGTGTTTTCGCTCATTGGGCGATCATGGGTGCGCTCACCGGGGAAAACGTAGCGCCCGTGCCCCGTCAGTGCCTGTACTGTGCGCAGCGCTTCAACGGCTTGCGCACACAGGGGCACCAGATGAGCCACGCCGTTTTCCTTGTCCTTTTTTTTGCGCTTCATCTTCGCGCTAGGGATAGCCCACATGCCCGCGTCAAGGTCTAGCTCTGTCCATTCCATCATGCGCACGTTGCCTGGGCGTTGGAACGTGAGCGCGGAAAGCACGAGCGCGGTACGCACGACAGGCCCGCCGTTGTAGTCACGAATGGCACGGATTAGCGCGCCCGCGTCCTTCGGTGCGATGACAGCCCCCAGGTGTTTGTTTGTGTTCGCTTTGAGCGCCCCACGTAGCGCGGGCGTCGGGTCATTCGTTGCCCGCGATGTTGCGACGGCGTACCGGCACACTTGACCGATGACGATTCGAAGGCCGTGGGCTGTTTCGAGTTCGCCGCGCTCTTCGGGCGTGCGGATCAGTGCGAGCACTTCGGCGGACGTGAGCTGGGCAATGGGCTTGTTGCCGATGCTGGGGAACACATGGATTTCCAGACGCCGCAACAGCTTATTGGCGTGAGTCTCGGACCACCGCGGGGAGAACTGGGCATGCCATTCGCGGGCGATAGTTTCGAACGGGTCAACTACCGCCGTCGCCTGCTTGTCTGCCTTGCGGGCGGCGATAGGGTCGGCACCACTGGCAACGTGCTCGCGGGCGATCAGTGTGGCCTCGCGTGCCGCTGCAAGCGTGACAGTCGGATAGACGCCGAGTGCCGCCCGCTTTTCTTTTCCGGCCAAGCGGTACTTCAGCCGCCAATATTTGCCACCCGCTGCGGTGACTTCCAGATAAAGCCCGTCCCGGTCGTATAGCCGGTAGGTCTTTTCGGTGGGCTTCGCTTTGCGAACTTGGGTATCTGTGAGTATTTGGGGGCACAAGCCATGGGGGCATTAAGTTGATGCCCCCAATTGTGCCCCCATGTGCCCCCGGCTGCAAGCGGACGCTGTTAAACGACAGCGGACGCTATAGCGCCCGTAAGTCATTGATTAGTATGTGTAAAAGGACGTTATTAGATGTCAATAAACGTCTATGTGGTGCCCGAGACCGGAATCGAACCGGTACGCCCGCTATTCACGAAAGCGGCGGATTTTAAGTCCGCTGTGTCTACCAATTCCACCACTCGGGCAATGCAATTGAATGCCTGAATTCTAGCGGGCGGGTGTCATCGCGCATTTAGCCAGGATGGATCGTTGACGCTACGGTAGTCCCAATTGGCAAGTGGTGTTCAGATAGGTGCGAATCTCGGCCCAATCGCTTCGCGCTTGCGGTGGTGCTCCCAGTGCGTTGTCGGTAACCGCCGTTCCGGTAAAGCCGAACAGTGCTCTCAGTAGCAATACGCCGTCGCTCGCGGCGAGCGACTGCCCGTTACCGTCGATGTCGAGCCAGTTGCTGCTGCTCAGAATGCCAAGCCTTGCGGTGATGTCTGCGAGCGTGCCGAACGTCGGGTTGTGGGCTCCTTCGATTAACGCCGCGCCGCTGAGTCCGAGCAGGTAGCGCACGATGAGCAATCCGTCGGTATTGGGGCGAACGACGCCGTCGGCATCAATATCGAGATTGCACGTGGGAGCGCTGCTAAAGGTGATCGTGGTAGTGGCCTGAGTGCTGGCGTTGCTTTGCGATGTCGCGCGCACGGTTACGGTGCCGCCACCGGTGCCACCGGAAATCGTCGTAGTCATTCGAACGACGATGCTGGTAAATCCGGGGATCGCGATGTTGCCGACGACGTTGACACCGCTGCCAGAGCTATTGACCAATTGCGCGGCGACCGATCCAGTGCTGCCGAGAATGGCGAGGCTGAATACGTCTTCTGTGTTGCCGAGATTTTGTACCAGCACATTGACCGATTTCGTGACGGGCGTTGTGGTGATGATAGTGTTCGAAGGCTGGCCGATGATGCTGACTGCGGCTGCGGCCGGAACAGTAACTGTGGCCGTTGCGCGCGCGAACGCAGCACTGCTGGCGCGAGACGTTGCGAGCACGCCAAACGTGCTGGTGCCCGGTCTGGCGAACGACGCTACGTTGCCGACCGAGAGATTCACGGTAGTAGACGCTCCGGCTGCCAGAGTCACGACGTTGCTCGCCGCCGTCACGGTCGGGCCAAGCGGGCCGGTGATGGAGAGGTCAAAGGTGTCGGCAACCGATGCCAGATTGGTGACAGTCGCTACAAATGGCGTGCTGGACGCACCGCTGTTGGGAGAAATGCTGAGTGACACGCCTGAGTCAACAACGTTGACAGGAACGGTAATGGATGAGCGGAACGCGCCGAAGCCTGCGAACACATTGAGTACGACTGAATTCGTGCCCAGCACGGCGTGATTGGGCACATAGACCAGCGCCTTGAAATCAACAAATTCGCCCGGAGCGACCGCAGCGGGGGCTTGCGGAAAGGTCACATTCCAGTAGAAATTTCCGGTGTTGATCGGCAGGCTGTTGATCGCGAGCGAGTATGTCTCGGTAGCGGTGCCCGTGTTGGTAATTCGTACGGTGACAGTGGTCGTGCTGGCGAGCGCACCACTGGCAGGGTTTGGCGTTGCGACAGCCGTCGAGCTATACACCGTGCTGTTGTAGTCACCGCCCAAATTCGGTGAGTAGTAATTGGCCAGCACAGCAACGGCGGCATCGCTGGCGCCGCCCGCTGTCGCGACGACACGGAACGGGAAAACGCCGCCGCTGGCTGCGATGTCGGTTTGCAGAATCAGCGGCGTAGTGGTGGTGCTGTTCGCCGCGACAGTGACGCTTGGCGCCAGCGTTTTGACCCACGATGCAGGGACGCCCTGAACGGCAAGCGAGTAATTTACCGGCGACGCGCTGGTATTACTGAGCGTGATGGTGAAAGTGGCCGGCTGACCGATTTGTATAGGGGGCGAATGACTGGCTGGCGATATCGCAACAATGTGGTTGGCGGTGACCGCAGCCGCGCCGAGCGTGAATGTGCCGGAGCCGAGGGTCGGCAAGGTGAAGGCAATGCTGCCGCTGTTCGCCACATTGCGGCTGCTACCGGGTTGCATGTCGGTGACGGTCGCCTGCCACGTGATCGGCGCGACAGTGGGCTGCAACCAGGTGTAGGTGTCGGTCGTCGCTGTGCTGGCGATTGACGACGGCGCGAGGTTGAATGAGCCGGGAACCAGAGCAACGCCGGTATCTTTTGGAACCGAGACATTTGCGGTGATTGATGGGCCCGTGATTGCCGTGTAATCAAACACCAGAACTGAGCTTGCGGTGATTACGTAGAGCAGGTTGCCGTTAAGCGAGAAGGCGCGGATGCTGTCTGGCACGTCGTATGGCAGCACGCGCAACTGCGCCGGATTGTTGGCATCCACCAGTGCCATCACCCAGGTGCATGAGGCGTTGTTGTACGCGCCAATGGCGTAGTAATTGTTGGTCAAGGCTTGCAGCGGCGATCCGCCATTGCGGCGTGCAGGATTACACGTAGCAGATTCGTGATAGTTGAGCCCTGTGACCAGCGTGCTCGTAAGCGTCGGGGCAGATGGGCTGGCGAGGCTGATGGCGCTGAATGTCACGTTGCCCGTGAAGCCGCTCAAATTGTCGTAAATCCCCTCGGTGTCGCCGGCGGCGAGCGCTGCTGCGCCTTGATACGCGACGCCGCTCAGGACTTTCGTCGTTGGCACGTCGAGTGTGGACAGGATGCACGGGTTGACCGCGCCGGGGCAGTTCGTGTTGAGTGCGGTGGTGTCTATCGTGTGCAGCCTGCCCACGCCGCCCGCAAAGTTGCCATCGCTTGAGCTGGTGGTTGCCAGCAGCGCCCTGTTCGTCGTGTGCGGCGCGACGCCGTAGACCAAGTGCGGTCCGCCGCTGTCGGGTTGATTGTCGGCGGGGCCGGTCGGCGTGGTGAAGGCGTGATAGAGCTCGCCTGCCAGCACCGGCGCGTCGGGGTTCGAGAAGTTAAATTTCAGCAGATTGCCATGCTGCTCGAAGATGAACTGCGAGAAAGCATTGTAGAAATATTTCTGCGTGAAAATATAGGCATCGGTTCCCTGAAACGTCGCGCCAAACCCGAATTGTTTGCCGGTGCTGATCGGCGTTGTCGTGACCAGTACGGGGGTCGTTGCATTGGTTCCGGAAATGTCAAATACCGCGACTTTTAAGGATGCTGTGTTGCTGGCCAGATCACGGTCAAAGCTGACGATGAGCCGGTTGCTGTAAACGCTGCAATTGACGCTGTTGTAGCCGCCCGTTAACAACGCGGTTCCGAAGCTCGGTGGCACGGCAACCGGCGCATCGGGGCTGGAGACATCCACGATGCTGATACTAGTTGCCTGACACACATAGAGGTAATTGCCATTTCGCGCAAACGTAATCGGCGAGGCTGGCAACGTAAGCGTACTGCGCAACTTGATGCTTTGTTGCGCGACAAGACTGCGATCCAGATTGAGCGACACGTTAACCGTGCTGGTACCGGGCGCAATGGAAGTTGGCGCGACGGTAATACTTGCGCCGAACGGTTGTCCGATGAAGAAGGAGCCCGTGCCAGTCGCTCCGGGGATCGGGTTGTTGCTCGCATCCGAGACGAAGACCTCAATGGTGTACGGCCCGTCGGTGGCACCGTTGGTGGGAAACGCGTTCAGCGGAATCGTGAGGACGTTGTCGCCAATGGCAAAGGTGTAGTAAAGCGGTGCTGAAGTGCCCGTCACCACGTTGTTGCGATTACGAATCCGGTAACGAATAAACACGTTTCGTGCATCGTTGACCGCGCTCAAAAGGCGAACGGTGGGTGTGAAGCTGGTGCCCGCATTGCCATACGTCGGGCTCGTGGTGACGTCGACCACGCGAATGACTTCCGGTCGAACGGTCAATTGGCCCGCTGCTGACTTGACGCTCGCCGGGTCATCCTC
>JBBRVM010000323.1:0-4994 GCA_038246865.1 Burkholderiales bacterium | reverse complement strand
GCGACCGCGATGGCATCGGCTTGAATGGATGGACCGTAGTCGTTTGATGCGAGGATTGACGAGATTGCGAAGGACACGTCCTTCGCACGATCAATCGCGTTCGCTTCGCTGGCCGCAGCAACGACGTTACTGACCAACGAGAAAATGTTGCCACCCCACACTGCGCGGTCGCTACCCGCGTGCTGCACATGGAGGCTCGCGAAGCCGAGGCCCGCCCAGTGTTTACCGAGGTACGAGTATCCGTTTTTGCTGCCGCCGAGTCCGTGCGAGAAAACTACGAGCGGCACCGCTGTGGACGGGCTCGCGCCCGCTGGCCAGTACATACGCACTGGAATGTCGCGCTTGCGGCTGGCGTCGTTCCACAGCATATCGACGGTACGGAAGGTATCGTTTCTGGCGGGCTCCGCGATCACCGCTCTCGGCGGAGCGACCGATGCCGGGTCAGCCGGCAGCCCCGCCGCGATCACGCTGGTGGCGTTAATCGCCGTGAGCAGGCTCGCGGCAAGTGCGGCCCAATGCCAGAATCTTTGAAGAAGGGCGTGATCAGGTGGAGTGCAGAGCGATTTCATGGGTACATAGAGCCCGGTAGAGGCAGTGAAGTTCCGGCAAAGTACCAGCCAAGCACTATTACCGGTGAATTGGGGATGATGCCTGAAAGCTGCAAGCAACGTGCCGCGAGGCGAAACCGACAGTCGCGAATCCTGCGACTTTTGCACCCGATTTGCGCGTATGCGCAGAAACCACCAAAATCAACGCGTCAAAAACTTCTCAACTGAAGGAATACCCGATGCGCGACGCAACCCGACCCGTCGTTCTGATTGCAGGCGGACTCGCCATGCTGGGCTGGAACTACGGATGGATTCCGGACTGGAACACGCTGGTGGCCATCGCGTTGGTCGTTGCTGGCGTGGCGATCATGGTGCTTGATGGACTTACCAAAAAGTCGCTGGTCGCTGGGCCGGTGTTGATCGCACTGGGCATCGGCTGGTACGGCTACTTCGATCTCGGCTGGCGCTCGCGGCTGATCATTCCGCTGCTCATGATTTTTGCTGGCCTCATGATGCTGGTGGCGCGCTTTGCTCCGTTACCGGACACGAAAGAAAATGGCATTCTTGCCCCGCGCGACCGTTAAAACGGACGATTCCCACGAGTTAACCCTGCCCGCCTACAATTCCGGGCATGGCAAAACAAATCTATCTTGATTTCGAGCAGCCCCTCGCCGAGTTGCAATCAAAAATTGATGAACTGAGCGAACTGCATCACGGTGTCGATCAACTCGACGTGTCCCACGAGCTTAAAAGACTCACCCGTAAGCTCGCCGATCTCAACAAGGCGATTTATTCCAAACTAAACCCGTGGCAAATCGCGCAGGTCGCGCGGCATGCGCAGCGCCCGTACACGCTCGACTATGCGAACGGTTTGTTCACGGAATTTGTGGAATTGCACGGGGATCGTAGCTATGCCGATGACGCAGCAATCGTCGGTGGGCTCGCCAAATTTGACGGCCAGAGCTGCATGGTGATCGGTCATCAAAAGGGTCGCGACACGAAAGAAAAAGTGCTGCGTAACTGGGGCATGCCGCGCCCGGAGGGCTACCGTAAAGCGCTCCGCCTCATGAAGATGGCGGATAAATTTTCTCTGCCGATTTTCACGTTTATCGATACGCCCGGTGCCTATCCTGGCGTCGGCGCCGAGGAGCGGGGGCAGTCAGAAGCAATTGGCCGGAACCTCTTTGAGATGGCGCAGATCAAGAGCCCGATCATCGTCACCGTGATCGGTGAAGGTGGCTCCGGTGGCGCGCTGGCGATAGCGGTCGGCGACGTCACCATCATGCTGCAATTCGCGACTTATTCGGTGATTTCGCCCGAAGGCTGCGCTTCGATTTTGTGGAAAAGCGCCGAGCGTGCGCCCGAAGCCGCCGAGAATATGGGTATCACCGCGCAGCGCCTGAAATCCTTGCGCCTGATTGATCACATCGTGCCCGAGCCTGCGGGCGGGGCGCATCGTGATCCAGTGACGATGATGGGCAATTTAAAGAAAGTGCTGGTCGAAGAACTCGCCCGCCTCGCCGCGCTTACGCCCGACAAGCGCCTGTCGCTGCGGCGCGAGCGATTAGCGGACTATGGCGCTTTCAAAGCTCCCGATTAGCGGTAACGGCGCGGCGGTTGATGATGCCGTGAAACGCGCTGCCGCCTCATGGGGCGATGGCACAACGATGTGTGTGGCGCTGTCCGGTGGTGTTGATTCGGTGGTGCTGCTCCATGCGCTGGCCGCATTGCGGATTGCTGGCCAAACGCGATGGATGCTGATTGCGCATCACGTTCACCACGGCCTGAGCCCGAACGCGGACGCCTGGCAGCGTCATTGTGAGTCGATTTGTGCGTCGCTCAACGTGCCACTTACAACCGCCCAGGTTCACGTCGACCGCCATTCGCCGATGGGTATTGAGGCCGCAGCGCGGGTCGCACGTTACGATTCGCTCGACAAAGTGGATGCGCACATCATTCTGCTGGCGCACCATGCGCGCGATCAGGCGGAAACAGTTCTGTTGCAACTGTTGCGTGGTTCAGGCGCGCGGGGGCTGGCGGCGATGCCGGGTTCGGCGGGGCGCTACGAACGACCTTTGCTCAACGTATCGAAAGCGGCAATTAGTGCCTATGCAGCGTCGCACGGGCTTGCGTGGGTCGACGACGAGAGTAACGCCGATGTGCGGTTCGCGCGCAACCGACTGCGCGCGCAGGTATGGCCAGAACTGATTCGCGCGTTTCCGTCGGCAGAAGTTACGCTTTCTCGCGCTGCCACACATCAGGCGGATGCGGCGGTGCTACTTGCGGATCTGGCCGCGCTCGATGCCGAGCGGTGTGTTGCGCGCGGCGCTCTGCAGTTAGCTGCTTTCAATGCGTTGTCGCGTCCGCGAAAGGCCAATGTGTTGCGCTACTGGCTGGCAAACTCGAGCGTTGATGTTCCGGGCACCGAAACACTGCGTGAATGGTTGCAACAGCTTGCAAGCGATGATCCCACACAATCGATTTGTTTGCAGTGTGCCGATGGCAAAACCACCCTCCGCGTTTACCGTGGCGCGGCGTGGGTCGTGCGTGACGTTCCCCGCTGGTTTGCCTCGTCTTGGCGCGGTGAACCCGAGTTGCCTTTGCGGGGTGACTGCGGCGTTGCAGGGTACGTCAGATCGATCCCGTCGAAGGACGCTAATGCGCTGCGCCTGCCGTTTGAAGGCGAAAACTGGACGCTGCGAATGCGCGAACACGGCGACACCATTGAACTCTCGCCGCGCTCCGGTCGGGTCACAGTGAAAAACGTTTTTCAGAACGCAGGGGTACCGCCATGGCAGCGCGAACGCTGGCCGATCCTGGCGTGCGGCCCGTCCATCGCGGCAATTGTGGGAATAGCGACAGCCAGCGCCTTTAAAGTGTGCGCCGGAGAACAAGGCGTCAGTCCCGAGTGGAAACCCTGCGGGTGAAAACCCGCATGAAATGGGCCTTCGCATTCGTAAAATCACGTGAGCAGGTCAACAGACGCTTGTCGGGCGCGTTCTAAGACCGATTGCAGTTAATAACCATGGAGAGTCCTGAAATGATTAAAAAAGTATCGATGCTGGCGGCTGCCGTCGGCTGTATCGTCACCGCAACCAGCGCTTTCGCAAGTTACCCTGACAAACCGATTTCGATCGTCGTCCCATTCGCCGCTGGCGGCCCGACTGACGTCGTGGCGCGCTCATTGGCGCAGGCCATGGGATCACAGCTAAAGGGCTCAATGATTGTTGAGAACGTCGGCGGCGCGGGTGGCACCATTGGCGCAGGCAAAGTCGCTCGCGCACCGGGTGACGGCTACACGCTGTTGTTCCACCACATTGGCATGTCGACAGCGCCGACGCTCTACCGCAAGCTTGATTACAAACCACTCGAAGACTTCATCCCGATTGGTGCCGTCGTTGACGTGCCGATGACAATCATCGCGAAACCCACCATGGCTGCGGCCAATGCCAAGGACTTGCTGGCGTTCATTCGTGCCAACAAGGACAAAATCAATCTCGCCAACGCGGGTGTCGGCTCGGCTTCGCACTTGTGCGGCCTGTTGCTGCAAAACGCGATGAAGACGGAATTGACAACCGTGCCGTTCTCCGGCACTGGCCCCGCGATGACGGCTCTGCTCGGCGGCAACGTCGATCTGATGTGCGACCAGACGACCAACACTTCGGGGCAGATCAAGGGCGGCAAGGTCAAGGCGTACGCTGTGACCAGCAAAGGGAAACTGGCAAACTTCCCTGAGCTGCCACCGTTGGCTAGCGAGTTGCCTGGTTTCGAAGTCGGCGTATGGCACGTTCTGTACGCGCCAAAAAACACGCCAGCCGACGTTGTGACCAAACTGCAATCGTCATTGCAAGCCGCGATCAAGGATCCAGGTTTTGCATCGAAGATGAAAGATCTGGGCGCGGAAATCATGCCAGCTGACCGCCAAACGTCAGCGGGTGCGAAGGCGCTGCTCGCGGCGGAAATCACCAAATGGTCACCGATCATTCAGGCAGCCAAGGCTTACGCCGACTAGGGCTTTGCAACCCGGAGCGCGGTCAAGCCGCGCTTTGAGCTTCAAGCGAGTCGTTTGCGCACATCAGCAAACCACAGACAACAAAAAAACGCCAACTTCAGGGTTGGCGTTTTTATGTGCCCGAACGACTACCGGTAATTAACCGCCCGTACCCGTTTTGTCGGCGTCGTTGTCCCCGTCCTCGGATTTTTCGAGAAGTTTGGTCAAACAACCCGCACAGGTAAATACCGTGCGCCCACCCACCTTGCGTGTTTTGCCGCCGCGGATAATGGCGGGCTGCTTGCAGGTTCCGCAAAGCCTGGTCCAACTGCCGGCCACCGAGCGCTTGCGCGGGGTCGCCGTTTGTTGACGAAATTTGGCGATCTGGTTTGGATCGAGCATAGACATCAACACCCTGAGTTACGCGCCCCGCACCTCAATCCTTTGCCCGGTCG
>JBBRVM010000322.1:0-5011 GCA_038246865.1 Burkholderiales bacterium | reverse complement strand
CGGCTCAAGTCCCCGCTGAATAGACGATCGTGGGCTTGCAACTCCCGTAAATTCCGCTAAACTTCGCTAAATGACTCGCGGTCATTTAGCGAGAAGTACAAGAAAGCTAACACGTAAAATGGGCTCTTCCGTCCAAATCAGGCAGTAACGCTCGCGCGCTTACAGCAACGAAAATGAACATCGAACAAGTCCGCTTCAACATGGTCGAGCAGCAAATCCGTACGTGGGATGTCCTCGACACCGACGTGCTTGACCTGCTGCACACGCTCAAGCGCGAAAACTTTGTGCCACCAGCGCAGCGTGAATTCGCGCTCATGGACATTGAAATCCCGTTGTCGTCCGTTGCTGCAAGTGCGTCCGGCGAGAAGATGTGGACACCGAAAATGGAAGCCCGCATCGCCCAGGATGTGGGCCTGACAGGTAACGAGCATGTGCTGGAAATCGGCACTGGCAGCGGCTATCTGACCGGGTTGCTCGCCTCGCGTGCCGGCAAAGTCACCAGCATCGAGATCAATCCCGATCTCGGGAAATTCGCAACGGACAACCTCGCTCGCGCAGGCATCACCAACGCGACGATCATCACCGGTGATGGCGCTCGCGGCTGGATAGGGCAAGCGCCTTACGACGTGATCGTGTTCACTGGCTCGATGGAAGTGCTACCAGAGGAAGTTTTCGCGCAGCTGAAAACGACTGGCAAAGTGTTCGCGATTGCCGGCAAATTGCCGGTAATGAATGCACAGCTTATTACGGTGAGCGCCAGCGGCGGGCGTCACGCGAAAACTTTGTTTGAAACTGTCGTCGCGCCACTCACCAACGCCGCCAAGGCACCGGGCTTTGTTTTCTGATGGCTGGATCGGTAGTCAGCATTGATGTCGGAGCCCTGGCTCACGCGATGAACGCCAGTGAGCCTTCTACACTCGCCAATGCAGTGCTGCTCGACGTCCGCGAGCCGTGGGAATTTGAGACGGCGCGTATCGAGCGCTCAGTCAATATTCCCATGTCGACGCTGGTCGCCCGGATTGACGAAGTGCGCGCGTTGCAGCCCTCGGCAGCCACCCCGATTGTCGTCATTTGTCATCACGGCATGCGCAGCATGCAATGCGCTCGTTACCTTGCGGCGCAGGGCATCGACTCACTGATTAATTTGACCGGTGGTATCGATGCGTGGTCCACGCAGATCGATCCTGCCGTTCCCAGCTACTAGTTTTAGAAATTTGACCCTACGCCGGAGTGTTTGAATGCGTTTGCCTCGTGCCCTAATTTTGTCTGCTCTGTCGCTTGCCCTCAGTGGTGCGCAGGCCGCCGATCTGCTCTCCCTTTATCGCGAAGCGGCCAATCAGGATCCCGCTGTTGCGTCCGCCAAGGCGTCGCTGCAAGCGGCGCGCGAACGCGTCGCGCAGGCCGAAGCCGCTAATGGTTTCTCGGCTGGCATCAATGCTTCGGCCAACGCCAACTATTTCGATGTGAACGTCCGCACGTTGCCAAATGCACAAACGGATCGCGCCTACCTCGCTGCCAGCGTGCAGGCGTATGTCACCAAGCCGTTGATTCGCCCGGCAAACATCGTCGCCATTGAACAGGCCAGCGCGGCAGCCAAAATCTCGGAAATTGCGTTGCAAGCCTCCCAGATGGACGTTGCCAGTCGGCTTTCGCAGGCGTATTTCGACGTCCTGCTGGCGCAGGACAACGTTACGCTTGTGCAGTCGCAAAAGATTGCCGTTTCCGAACAACTGGCGCAGGCCAAGCGCAATTTCGAAGTGGGCACGGCAACGATCGTCGACACCAACGAAGCGCAGTCTCGCTACGATCAGGTGATCGCACAGGAAATCGCCGCACAAAACGAACTGGATCGCACGCGCTGGGCGCTGCGCAACGTCGTTGGCCGCTACGAGATCAACCTGAAGCGTTTGCGTACGGCGGCTCAAATGCCTGCACCCAACCCCGCCAATATGGAGAACTGGGTGACGCGCGCTGAAACAGAGGCCTTCGCCGTGCGCATCGCGCTGCAAACGCTGGCTGTTTCCGAATTCGATGTTCGCCGCGCACAAACCGGCAAGGACTGGACGCTCGACGCGACCGCCAACATCACCAATTCACAAAGCACCGGTAGCGCATCCACCGCGCTTGGGACCTGGGCCAACAGCAGCCTGATTGGCATCACGTTTAACTGGCCGTTTGATATTTCCGGTGGTGTCAATGCGCGCATTCGCGAGTCCCTCGCGCTGGTCGATAAAAATCGTAACGACATCGAGACTGCTCGCCGTACCGCAGGTTTCAACGTGCGCCAGTCCTATCTGGGCGTGACCAGTGGCGTTGCTGGCGTTGCCGCACAGCAACAGGCGCTCAAATCAGCCGAAACCACACTTGCCTCTACCAAGCTTGGCCTCGAAGTGGGTGTGCGTACCAATCTCGATGTCCTGAACGCGCAACAACAGGTCACTCAGGTGCAACGCGATCTCGCGCTCGCCCGGTACAACACGCTATTGAATGAGTTGCGTCTTAAGGCTGCGACCGGCGTGCTCAGCGAGGATGACATTCGCGCCACTAACGCTTACTTAACGGACTAGTTCGCGCATCGCGTTGTAGGAGCGGCGCAAGCCGCGAATGTCCGTGTAAATGGCGCAAACCATCGCGGCTCGCGCCGCCCCTACAACGGAACGCGGCGCATCCACTCCGACAAAAACCAAATCGCTGTGGTTTACGTAGACTCCGACATTCAAGTTTGTCGAAGAGGTTTCACCATGCGCGGCAGCAGCCTGTCCCAATCATCCCGTTCATTGTTGGCCAGCTTTCTTTGCTGCTGTGCGACGTCCATTGCACTTGCGCAGGCGCCGAACGACGCCGCGCTTTCTGCTTTTGGCGGATTTACCGGGTTGAGCAAGATGTCTCAGGACTTCGTTGAACGCCTTCAGAAAAACCCGCGCATCGGGCGATTTTTTATGGAAGCCGACAACGAGCGCCTGCAAGCCATGCTCACCGACCAGTTCTGTGACGTGCTCGGTGGCGGCTGCAAATATTCGGGCAAGTCGATGAAGGAAGTTCACACCAACATGAAGGTCGCGAGCGCGGACTTCAACGCCTTGGCTGAAGAGCTGCAGAACGCACTGACTGCGGCCAACGTACCTTTTGCCGATCAAAACAGACTGATCGCCAAACTGGCCCCGATGCACCGCGATGTCGTTGAAAAATAACAGGAGCCCGTCATGCCTAAGTACGCGAGATTGACCAGAACTTTGTCGGCGAAGCTGCTGGTCGCTCTTTCGACCGTGCTTTCATGGGCAGCGGCGGGACTGAGTCATGCCGGCACGTTCGTCGCAGTTTCGGGAGATCGCGAAGGTCAGTCGATGACGAATGTCGTGATTGCGCTCAAGCCCGTGGGCATTGCTGCGCCAGTGACGCTTCCTGCGACCATCACCGTGACGCAGGAGAGTCTCTCGTTCAAGCCCTACATCTCCGTCATCCGCAAAGGCTCCAGCGTCGTGTTCGCCAATCGCGACACCGTGGAGCACCACATCAAATCATTCTCCAGCAGCCGCCCGTTTGAGATCGCGGTGCACAAGCCTGGCGACACCCCGCCGCCGATCCGGTTTGACAGCGAGGGCGCAATCGTCGCCTATTGCATCCTGCACGACTGGATGCGCGCTTATGTCTACGTCGCTGACACGCCCTGGTACGGCGTCTCCGACACCAGCGGCCTGACCCGCATCGAGAACATCCCTGCAGGTGACTACGAAGTCACGGCGTGGCACCCTGACCTTGGGCAATTCAAGCCCCCGCTCACGGCGAAAGTGACGATTTCCGCGACCGGTACCGCGCAGTCAGCCTTCAAATTCGAGTTCAAACCACGGCCAGTTCGCCAGGCACCGAAGAGCAGTGGCGTGAAGACGGCGGACGCGCATCGGCATCACTGACCCGATCAGAAGCGCAAGGGTTACTCCACGCGCTTGACCGTGATCCCACGTTTGGCCAGCGCTTCCAGCAGGTTGTTGTCACCAAACATGTGGCCTACGCCGATCACGGCAAAGTGCCGCTCGGGGCTCTTGAAGAAGCTCTCGATTCGCTCGGCCATCGGCGGATGGCGATTGTCAAAAATTCGTTGTTTGGCCATCATGCCTTCTTTGCTGTCGCCGAATTCCTCGTTGACCACTTTGTTGAGCGACGGCCCGTCGCCAGCGCGGTACGATGTCAACATCTGATCCAGTCGCTTTTCCATGCGGTTCTGCCGAACAGCCGCAAGAAATCGCGTTAACGCCGCCGTGGTTTCAGCGTTCGTTGCGCCCGCTAGCGCGCCACATTGCTGGGCACCGCCTTCGACCTCAACAACGCGCTTTTTCGACAGTTTCGCCTCACGCAAGAATGTCACGTCAAGTCCGCGCCCGAAGTCCACGCCGAGCTGATTTAACTCCGCGCCGACCAGCGCGAGATTGACCATCCAGAGCTTCCTCTTGTTGATGGTCGAATCAGGAATGGCGGAGGCTTTGATGTAGCCGGAGAGCGCGGCGAAATCATCGCTGGACAGCATGCTTTCCAGCTTTTCATCCGTCACTGCAAGCTTCATGCACGCCTGCTGCGTCTCTGGCAATGTGACGTCGGCCTCCACCGCCAGAACGGTGGCTTCCTCGAAGCGCTTGATCACGGACTCGGGCAGCGGATAGAAATCCGGCTTTCCGACATGGAGCGATCCGAAAAGCGACATCGTTTTGCCGTCCTTGGTGAGATCCCAGAGGAAGGGTTTGGCGATTTGCGCATGGGCCGTTGACAACGCGGCAACAGCGATGGCGGCGACAACGTAGCGGAGGGAAAAATAGGTTCTGTTCATGACGCGATAATACCGGGATGATCTCATCAGACCGGCCCGCCTCGCCAGAGGTTGCATCTCCCCAGAATTCTGCTGAACGGGCCACCGGGACCGCAAAAACGAGCTGGCTCGCGTCGCTCAAGGTTTATCTGGAGCCTCCTTCACTGCGCAGGCTCTCGCTCGGCTTTGCTGCGGGGTTGCCGCTCTTGCTGT
>JBBRVM010000321.1:0-5012 GCA_038246865.1 Burkholderiales bacterium | reverse complement strand
TCCGACGCTGCGAACGGACAAGTCTTTCCTTACGTGTTCCCGCTCATCACGAGCTACTGGTCACAAGCGGCGGGCATGATCAAGTACTTAGGCGACAAAGCCGGTGGCATGGACAAGCTCAGGGGCAAAAAGATCGTGCATCTGTATCACGATTCTGCGTTTGGCAAGGAGCCGTTCCCGGTGCTTGAGGCCTACGAAAAATCGTTGGGTTTTCATCTGGTCAAAATCCCCGTGCCGCACCCCGGCAACGAGCAAAACTCGCAGTGGTTGCAAATTCGTCAGGCGAATCCGGATTACGTAATTCTTTGGGGTTGGGGCGTGATGAACGCAGTGGCCATCAAGACCGCAGCGCGCGTCGGCTTCCCGCGCGAGAAGATGTTGGGCGTTTGGTGGGCGGGCTCCGAAGAGGACACGATTCCTGCAGGCGACGCGGCGAAGGGCTACACAACCATGACGTTTAACACGCCCGGCAACTACCCTGTCATCGATGAGATCAGAAAGAAAGTTTATGCCACCGGCAAAGGTAATCTTTCCGACAAAGATCGCGTCGGCTCGGTGTATCACATGCGTGGTATCACGGCAGCGATGCTCTGGATTGAGGGTATTCGCAACGCGCAGAATAAATACGGCAAAGGCAAGGTCATGACCGGAGAGCAAATTCGGTGGGGGCTTGAGAACTTAAACGTCGACGAAAAACGTCAACGTGAATTGGGCGCGGCCAACATGTTCCCGACGATCAAAACCAGCTGCCAGGATCACGAAGGCTCAGGCGCCGTAAAAGTTCAGGTGTGGGACGGCAAAGCCTGGAAAGCGGTCACGCCAAACTGGATCATTGGCGATCGTGCCATGGTGCAAAAGATGGTGGCGGAGTCGTCTGCGAAGTACGCTGCCGAGAAGAAAATCACCCCAGCGTGCCTGCCAGGGTAAAGCAGCCGTAGCCCTAGGGTGTGCACTCCGTGCCCACCCTTGCTGCAACAAAACCGAGCGGTGGGCAGAGGCTGCCCACCCTACTAAGTTCCGCTCCCTTACGGGAAATGCGGGTCTTGTTCCCTCTCCCTCTGGGAGAGGGTTAGGGAGAGGGAATTCGCATGACGACCCAGCTGACTTTCCTCCCGCTAACCGACACCTGAAATCATGACTGCCTATCTTTCCATCAACAACATCGAAGTCATCTACGACCACGTGATCCTCGTGCTCAAGGGCGTGTCGCTCGAAGTACCGAAAGGAAAAATCGTGGCGTTACTCGGCGCTAACGGTGCTGGCAAGAGCACCACGCTCAAAGCCGTGTCCAATCTGCTACGCACCGAGCGCGGCGACGTGACCAAGGGCTCCATCGAATTCGACGGCAAGCGCACCGACAAGCTGACCACCAACGACCTCGTAAAAATGGGCGTATGTCAGGTGATGGAGGGGCGTCACTGCTTTTCGCATCTGACCGTTGAGGAGAATCTGCTCACGGGCGCATACACGCGCAAACTTTCACGCACAGAAATCAAGGACGAATTAGAGCGTGTTTACGCTTACTTTCCGCGTCTGAAAACGCGCCGCACCTCGCAGGCCGGCTACACCTCTGGCGGCGAACAACAGATGACCGCGGTGGGTCGCGCGCTGATGGCGAAACCGTCGATGATTCTGCTCGACGAGCCGTCAATGGGTCTCGCCCCGCAAATCGTCGCCGAGATTTTCGAGATCGTCAAAGACTTAAACACCAAAGAAGGCGTGAGCTTCCTGCTGGCCGAGCAAAACACCAACGTCGCGCTCAAGTACGCCGACTATGGCTACATCCTGGAGAGCGGTCGCGTCGTCATGAACGGCGACGCGAAAGAACTCGCCAGCAACGAAGACGTGAAAGAGTTCTATCTCGGCGTTTCGTCTGGCGAGCGCAAATCGTTTCGCGATGTGAAAAGCTATCGACGGCGCAAGCGCTGGTTGGCTTGATTCCCCGCCCGTACCCGCGCTGAATCGGTGACATGACGCGGAGAAGTTCGCTATCAACTTTCTCTTGAAAATCTTATTGAAACGGGGCTAGCAGCTAGTTTTGTCCGAAGTCGACAAACGCCTAAAACAGCAAAAAGCCCAGATTCAGGCGTGCTTTCAGCAAGAAGCTGAAGCTCAAAACGACCACGATTCATTCTCAGTACAAGCCGCGTTGACGCGCCATCAGTCGCGTCAGTCCCAGCATTGCATCCGTAAACGGCGTGGCGACGCCGACCTTTTGCCCGATCTCACAAACGGACCCAACCAGCGCATCAAGCTCGATGCCTTTGTACGCCTCAACGTCTTGCAGCATTGAGGTTCTCATCGCGCCGAGCTTGCGCGTGACGTCGTGGCGCTGCTCTGGCGTTTGTTCAATCGGGATGCCGATTTTGTTGCCGATGGCTTGCGCCTCGCGCATGACAGCCGAACAGAATTCGCGCGTGAGTTCGTCATCGAGAATCTTGTCAGTAGTCGCGCCCGTGATCGCCGACACCGGGTTCATCGTCATGTTGCCCCAGAGTTTGAACCAGACGTCGCGTTGAATATCGGCGCTCGACTCCGGTTCGAATCCTGCGTTCACGAGCGCGTCGTGTAGCGCTGTGAGCCGCGTCGACGCACCGCCAGAGGGCTCACCAACGATCAAGCGCTGGCCCATCTTATGGCGGATCACGCCGGGCGCATCTACGCTGCATGCGGCGTGTACCACGCACCCAATCACGTTGCCCGCCGGGATGCTCGCTGCGACGTCGCCCGATGCGTCGATGCTTGCGAGCTGCGTCCCCGCTAACGGGCGATCCGCGCGATCAAAAAACCACCACGGCACGCCGTTCATTGCGGTCAGCACGATGGTGTTCGCTCCGATCAGCGATTTGACCGAGACCGCTGCATCGCGCAAACCTGGCGCTTTTACAGCGATGATCAGCAGGTCGGGCGTTTCCAGATCAGCCGCACTGGCGCTGGCTTTGACCTGCACCGAGTGTGTCGTGCCGCCCTCAATGAGTTGCCATCCATTGGCCTTAATCGCGGCTAACGTGGCGCCGCGCGCCAGTACGCTCACCTGATGGCCCGCCAAGGCAAGGCGTGCGCCCATCCAACCGCCAATAGCACCTGCGCCAACGATACAAACCTTCATTTTTTTCCAATCCAAACCACAAATCACATTTCACTGTGGGAGCAGTTCCACCGCGATAGAACTCGCCTCGGGCAATCGCGGTAGAACCCCTCCCACAGCCACACTGCACGTCAAACAAATTGAAAATCTATTCGACCCAGAACGCTGCCGTAATCAACGCTGAACTTGTCGCCCACCGCCGCCGCCACGGGCCGCGTAAATGAGCCCGCCAGCAACAGTTCACCCGCCACCAACGACTCGCCGTGCGGCGCAAGCTTG
Organism: Burkholderiales bacterium; assembly: GCA_038246865.1. Taxonomy (GTDB): domain Bacteria; phylum Pseudomonadota; class Gammaproteobacteria; order Burkholderiales; family Casimicrobiaceae; genus Casimicrobium. The sequence continues at coordinate 1,645 of JBBRVM010000321.1, read as the reverse complement.
TTGGCGAGCCACGCGATGCCAGCCGCCGGGTGCCCGAGCACGCCCGCTGCGAGCCCAGTCTCTTCGACCACACCATTCTTCTCCATGATCGCGCCGATCCAGCGCAGATCAATCGTATCGGCGGCGACGCGCGTTGCGCCCAGCACTACGCCTGCGTTCGCTGCGTTATCAGAAATCGTGTCGAACACTTTGCGCGGCACTTTGGTGACGCGATCCAGCCGATCAATTCGTGCGTCAATCAGCTCGATGGCGGGCACCACGTAATCGGTCGCGGCGAGTACGTCTGCAATAGTCACGCTCGGGCCCGTCAACCCTGCCTTCAGTACGAAGGCCAGCTCGACCTCCACCATCGGCACGATGTAGCGCGACATCGGAATAGTGTCGCCCGCCGCAAACATCATGTCGTCCAGCAACGCGCCGAAATCCGGCTCACTGATTTGCGAAGCGAGCTGCATGGCGCGCGAGGTCAGGCCAATTTTACGACCGACGATTTTGCGGCCTTCGGCGCATTTGATCGCGACCCACGCCTTCTGAATCGCGTAGCCATCGGCCACAGTCATCTCGGAGAAGCGTTTGGAAAATTGCTCGACCTGGACTCGTGACTTTTCAGCGACATTCAGCTCCTGTGCAAGCTTTGTAATTGTTTCTGCCGACAATACCATTTGGGGGTCTCTAAATTTTTATTTTTCGTCACGCGCGTTGTCATCCTGAGCCACAAGCGAAGGATCACGTGAAAGTGCGATGAGCGGTGACAGTTGCGACTTACATGGCCTGCCACGTGATCCTTCGCAGAGCCTCAGGATAACAACAAGGGTGAAAAAGTGATCTTACGAAGCGCCATTAGAAACTCACCTTTGCCGCGTCACGATAATTTTGTCTGAAATGCTCGGGCACGCGCTCGTCAAATCCAAGCGCCACGCGCCGCACTTCCGGGCCATCGGTCGGTTGATGACCCACAGGATCGGATAGCGCTGAGGCGCGTGGCACCGGCCCGGCGACCACTCTACTCGACAACCGTCCAAGCTCCGTAATTTCCACTTCCACCAGATCGCCGACATCAACCGAGCGCGAGTGACAAGGCGTGCCGGTGAGGATCACGTCACCCGGCACGAGCGTAATGTGTCGTGCAATATCGGCCACCATGTAATGCGGCCCCCAGATCATCTCGTCGCCAATTTTTGCTTCCTGCACGAGCATTCCGTTGCGATAAGTCCGCAGCGTCTGCTCCAGAACATTGACGCCACTCACGATCCCCGGCCCAATCGGCAGCATGCCATCCCCTCCCTTCACCCGCAGCATCGAGCCCTGATCGGTATCGCGGAAATTTTGCAGACCCATGTCGAGCGCCGGAGCGAATCCGAGCATGTAATCCCACGCTTCGTCTGGTGTGACATTGCGGCAGACTTTACCGATGATGACCGCGTACTCGCCTTCATAGTTGAGGTACTGACAATCTGCCGGTTTCACCATCTCACCGCCGTGATGATTGATCGCGGTCGGCGGTTTGGTGAAGTAGGTGGGCGTGAGTGTGGGCACCGGGTTGTTACGCGTTTCGATGCCGCGTGAACTGTACGACAGATGCACGCAGATGATCTTCGTCGGCCGACCGTGCTCGAAGGGCGCGAGATGTTGTACGGTAGCAAGC
>JBBRVM010000320.1:0-5021 GCA_038246865.1 Burkholderiales bacterium | reverse complement strand
GTGATTGTCCTGATGCACAGCAATGTTGAGCAAATTTTCACGAACCTCCGACTGCTGGGTCGTGCAGCGTCTGTCGATGGGCACGCTGAGCGCGTGGTGTCTGACCTGCGCGCGCGACTGAATGTCGTTCAAGCACGCGTCGGCACACTCTCGCCTGTGCGCGTCTACGTGGAGACCGGCGAGAATGATCGCGGCGCTTTACAGAGTTTGCGTGAAGGCACCTACACGGCCGACGCTGTTCGCCTGGCGGGTGGGCGCAATGTGTTCGCCGGGCTCAACACCATTACACAGGTGAGCGCGGAGGCGGTGATTCGCGCCGATCCACAAGTGATATTTGTGGCGCGTAACAACAGCTTTGATCCGGCCTCAATCGGCAGGCGCCCCGGCTGGCAGGCAGTCTCTGCCGTACGCGAAGGGCGCGTGTATGCCATTCCGCGAGCGCTGCTGCTCATCCCCGGACCACGCGTGGTTGAAGGGGTCGAGAAAATGGCCGCGTTGCTGTATCCGCTCACGGTGTACGGCGCAGTGAAAGGTGCGCCGTGAATCGCGCGCTCACTGTCGCTGTGCTTGTCGTCGTCTGTGCGCTGCTGGGTGTAGGCCTGGGGGCGGAGCTGTTGAGCCCACCCGCGTGGATGCTTGCGGTGCAGGACACGAACGATCCCCTCGGGCGGCTGATCTGGCAATGGCGTGTGCCGCGTGTCATCACAGCTTTTTGCGTCGGCGCATCGCTCGGTGTTGCCGGCGTCGTGTTTCAAGGGCTATTTCGCAATCCGTTGGCCGAGCCGTATTTGCTCGGGTCGGCGGCGGGCGCATCGGTGGGCGCGGCGATTGCACTGCTGGTGCCGCTGGCTATGCCGGCGTGGTTTAGCTTGTCGCTCTTGGCATTTGCAGGCTCTTGGGGAGCCACGTGGGTGGTGGTGGCGATGGCCCGCTTAACGGGGGTCAAAAGCGGCACTAGCCTGATCCTCGCCGGTGTCGCGGTCGCGGCCCTGTTGAGCGCGGTTCGCAGTTTGCTGATGCTGGTTTTATCTGATGACACGGTCAATGTGCAGTCGGTGATCAGCTGGACATTGGGCGGCATCCAGACTCCGTATTGGTCTGAGTTAGCCGGTGTCGTCATCCCGCTCACGCTATTGGGGTTTTTGGCGTGCTTAACGCTGGCGCGCGGGCTTGACTTTCTCGGTCTTGGTGATGAAGTCGCCGAGAGTATGGGCCTTGCGGTCGAATCCTTCATCCGACGCGGAGTATTGATTGCCGCAGCGGTCACCGCGCTTGCGGTGGTGTGGGGTGGATTGATCGGTTTTATTGGGTTGGTGGTGCCTCACATCGTGCGCTGGTGGGTGGGTGCGCGACACGGCTCGCTCATGATCTACAGCGCGCTGGGCGGCGGTTGTGCACTGATGGTGTTTGATGGGCTCTCGCGATCACTGCTGCCGCCTTCGGAGATTCCCTTGGGGTTACTCACCGTGATGGTGGGTGTGCCGTTTTTTCTGCTTGTCTTGGTGCGGGAAAGTCGCCGATGAGTGCGGCGCCGACGCACCTGATGCACGCGGAACATCTTCACCTCAAGCGCGGACGGCGCGCGGTGGTGAGCGACGTTTCCTTCACCATCCATGCCAACCAAATGGTGGGCATTATCGGCCCGAATGGCTCGGGAAAAAGCAGTCTAATGCGTCTTTTGGCTGGAGTGATTGCGCCCGACATGGGAAGCCTGCACCTGAACGGTCAGCTGCTGTCGACAATGACCCGCGCGGCGCGCGCCCAGTCGCTGAGTTATCTGCCGCAGGAAACCCGCGTGTACTGGGATTTCACGGTAGACGATGTGCTTGAGCTCGGCCTTGCCCGGGGGCAGCCGACGCTGCGCTTGCGTGCGTCGCAACAGATGCCGCTACCGAAGGCGCTGATTGCTGAATTCGAACTGCAAGAGTTGATGGGGCGAGTGTTAAACCAGCTCTCGGGGGGCGAGCGGGCACGTGTGCTGTTGGCCGCCGCCGTTGCGGGCCACCCTCAGCTGTTGCTGGCCGACGAGCCGATGGCAAGCCTTGATGTGTGTCATCAGCTTGGCCTGATGCAACGACTACAGGCACTACGCGAGCGAACCGCCTCGGTGATTGTGATGCACGACTTAAATCTGGCGGCTCGTTTTGCCGACCGATTGCTATTGCTCGACCAGGCCCGTGTGGTGGCTTTCGGCAGCGTTGACGAAGTCCTCGGTTCGCCGTTGCTGGATCGGGTGTTTAGAGTCGCTTTCGAACGTGAAAGAAGCGACGGCGTTTTGAAACTCTACCCTCATACGGCGACATGACCATCATCAGCAAACAAGCAACCGCTTCCATGCCGGGCCATCGACGAGTCGCGATACTGGTGGCCAAGGCCGCGTTTACCGGAGCTACGCAGCGCGAGGCCGAGTCGCTCGCGGCAATGGCTGCGCAGAGCGCCACGGTGGTGGGCATCAATGAGGTGCGCATCGCGTTTACTGAGCAAGGTTCTCCCACACTGCGTGAGGTGCTGCTCGAATTCATCGCCACCGAGCCTGACGAAATTGTGATCCTGCCGTGGATGATGCCGGTCGAACCGGGATTTACGGGGTGGATCAAACGCGTCATCGAGCGCTGGCGAAGCGAGGCCGCAGACTCGGCACCCTGGCCCGCCACCTTGAGCATCCGATTGAGCCCGCCGCCCAGTCGTTGTGCCAGCGCCAGCGCTTTGTTGGCGGAGATGATCGAAGGGGCAGCCGACGCGCCATCGGTGCTGTCGAAGCCCATCGTGCAGTTCACCACCGAAGGCTCGGTCATCCCAGGTCAAAAATATCGAGTGCTCGTCTGCCAGGGCGGGCCGTGCAACAACGCCGGGGCAGCGGTCATCTGGGGGCATTTGCGCAACGAGCAGCAGCGACTGAATTTGCGCACCCAAGGCGACGGCATGATGAGCGCTCGTGCGAGTTGCCTGGGTCCCTGTGCGCTTGCCCCGGTCGTGCAGGTGTTTCCCGACGGCACATACTACGGCGGCGTCGACGAGGCAGGTGTCGACCGAATTTTGAGCGAGCACATCGGGCGCGGTAGCATTGTGGCCGATCTTGCCTACGCGCCGTTGGCTCAAAAGCAGCGGGTTCGAATTTGATCGCTCAGCGTCTTGCCTACAAACTGACGTCGTCCAACGAAGCGCACGCAAGACCCGTCCAGCAACGCGGTGCAATCTGTCCGCCAATCAGCGGAGCCGCGCGCGGCGGGAGTAGCCAGTGAATCTGCAGCTTTTAGCCTAGCCCGCCATTTTGTTAGGGCTTCAGACAACAATAACAACAAGTCCACTATCAAAGTTTTGCGATTCCAGCCTAATAGATTTGGGGCTCTACGAAAAACCTGTTTCGCAAATGCCCTTTACACCTGCGAGTCTCAAGGGGCGTGTTTCATCCCGCAATTGCCGAACGTACCCACATTTGCGGAACTGGGTTTGAAAGGCTTTGAAGCCGATACCTGGTTCGGCTTCGTCGGTCCTGCGAACATGCCCAAAGACATCGCGAAGAAAATTTACGACGCATCAATGACCGTGCTGAAAGACCCGGACACCATCAAGAAATTCGAAGACAACGGCGCGTTCGTGATCGCCAGCACGCCGGAGCAATTTACTGAGACCGTCAAGCGCGAAGTTGCCAAGTGGAAGCGTGTGGTGGACGCGAAGAAGATTTCACTGGACATGTAGTTCGCTAGCGCGAAGAAGGACGCTGTAAAAAAAGGCCCGCAATGCGGGCTTTTTTTGCGCCTGTAAGCCGGGTAACAGGTGTAAAGCCAGCTCGTTCATTTCGACGCGCATCAATTGAGACTTAGCAGGAGATTCGTCTGCGCCGTTCCTCATATGTGTGAAACTTTCTGCCGCTAAGAGTGGGAAACTTCACACCATGGCGCAACTGTTTGAAAACGCTGTTGCGATGTGCAAGGCGATGAATGTCCCGTCACGGCCGCGCTTGATGGTGTGGCCCTCCGTGAGACGACATCGTGAATCCACACATATTTTTTTCGATCTGGCCGACCAGCACGCATGGTCGCTGCCCACCAACATCGTGTCATTCGCTTCTGAATGACTCACCGCAACGCCAAACACCTGAACCACGAAACAATTGAAACATGACCAACGGCACCATTCCCCACCCACACGGTGTCGGCTGCCTTCACACCGCCCTCATGCATGCAGGCCATTTTGACTACCGCCCCCTGCACCACCCGTATGGCTCAATGTGACAACCATGACGCAATCGCGCTGACTTCGGCTGTTCGGCGGTCAGACGTGCAGTTGACTCAAACGACTGCGCTTTCGTAATACGTCGCCGGGTTACCCGGCGTGTCATCGGTTGCATAGCAATCCTCAAACAGTTCGCGGAACAATCGTTCAGGCAACCGCCGTCCGATGAAGACGATCGTGCTTTCGCGTTGGTCTCCATCAGCCCAAACACGCGCGAAGTCAAACCCCGCCATCATGTGAACGCCCTGAAATACGACTCGGCGGTTCTCACCTTTGATGCTCAATATGCCCTTGTAGCGCAGCATTTGATCGCCGTACAGTTGAATGAGTGAGCCGATGTAGCGGTCTACTTTACGCACATCGAGCGGCACATCGGTCTTGATCACGAAGCTCGAAACCTCATCGTGATGCTCGTGTTCACTGTTAGTCAAAAAGTCTGGCTGAATTTCAAGAACCGCGTTTAAGTTGAATCCGCGAATGTCGAGCAGGTCGTCCACCGGCGTCTCACCGAAATGCACTTTCTTGATCGGCGCACGGATGTTCAACCTGCGCAAACGCTCCATCAGCTTTTGTGTTTCCTCCTCGCTGGTCACGTCGGTCTTTGACACCAACAAGCGATCCGCGAAGGCGACCTGCTGCTGAGCTTCGGTGAACTCTTTGAGCTGACTTAGCGCATGTTTAGCGTCAACCACCGTGATGACAGCGTCGAGCAAATAGCGCACACTAATTTTCTCATCGGCAAAAAAAGTTTGCGTGACCGGTGCCGGATCGGCCATGCCGGTGGT
>JBBRVM010000319.1:0-5046 GCA_038246865.1 Burkholderiales bacterium | reverse complement strand
GGGTGCTCGATAGACGCTCAGTACCGGCGAGAGTTTCTCTCCCGAGAATGGGTAATGGCTGCCGGTGCCAGTCTCGTTAACCATCAACACTTGCGCGTTCGCGGCCCGATCAATGCTTGCGAGGCTGGCGATTTCCGACGCAGATTTGGCAGTGACTACAGGCGACAGTTTCCCGGCAGGAAACATGATCGACTGAAGCTTTGCTTTCTCTGCATCGTTCAGTAGCACGCAGCCCTGCGCCTCCATCGCAGCGATGATCGCAGGATAGACCGCCTCCACGACGACCATGCTGTTTTCGCTGGAGCAGCTAGTCGCGTTGTCGAAAATTTTGGAGCGTACGATTCGCTCCGCCGCTGCGGCAGCATCGGCGCTCGCATCAACGATCACCGCGACGTTGCCGGCACCCACGCCAAACGCCGGCGTGCCGCTTGAGTAGGCCGCATGGATATTGGCCTGCGAACCTGTTGCGACGACCAGATCAACTTGTCGCAGCAGTTCGTAAGTGGATGCTTTGCTCACTGGTGAAGGCAGCAGTTGCACGAGATCATGCGGCGCTCCGATACGATCAAACTCGGCATAGACATATTGCAGTAATAGCGCTGCTGTCGAATAACCTTTAGGCGAAGGTGCAAGAATGATGGCGTTGCGGCCCTTCATCGCGTTGATGATCATGTTTGCTGGCGTTGCGCCAGGATTTGTCGATGGCGTAATAGCGCCGACCACGCCCGCAGACCGCGCAATCTCGGTAATGCCCGTCTCAGCGTTCTCCGAAATCACGCCGACCGACTTAGCACCCTGCAAATCGCGCACAAGGCCCAACGTCTTCCGATGGTTCTTCTGAACCTTGTCAGCGACGTTGCCGAGCCCAGTGTCGCGCACAGCTAGTTCAGCCAGCGAACGATTTCGCGCAGGCTCCATGATGGCCCATGCAGCGGCGGAACAAACGCGATCAACCTGCTCCTGATCGTAAGCGTCGGCTACCGACTGCGCGACACGTGCCCTCGCTACGAGCCGTGCGACTACCTCTACTTCATCCATCAATCAACGCGCTTGGTTGTCAACTCAATTATCAAGCTTGGCGCCGGAGGCTTTGGCTACCTTGGCCCAGCGCTCCATTTCGGCGCGCGCAAATTTCGCAAACTCGGCGGGTGGCATGCCGCCCGCATCGGCTGCGGCTGCCGACCAGTTCGCCTTGATGTTGGGATCCTCCAGCGCTTTCACGACCTCACGATACATCTTGTCGACGATGTCGGGCGGCGTCCCTTTGATTGCCCAAAGCGCATACCACTGCGACACTTCGTTGTTGGGAAAGCCTTGCTCGGCAAAGGTGGGGATGTCAGGGTATTGTGGTGATCGAGTCGCCGACATCAGCCCGAGCGGACGCGCCTTTCCGGCGCGAATCTGCGCTGCCGACGCGCTCATGCCGTCGATCAGCACATCCAGTGAGCCGCCCAGAAAATCCTGCATCGCTGGACCCATGCCTTTGTACGGCACGTGAACCATATCGATGCCATTCGTAAGCTTGAACAATTCGCCCGTCAGATGCTGCGACGTGCCCGAGCCAGGCGAGCCGAAATTCAACTTGCCCGGGTTGGCTTTTGCGTGATCGATCAGGTCTTTCAGGTTCTTCACCTGCGGCAACTTGTTTGGTTGTGCCGCGACCACGAACGGCATGATGGCCAGGAGCGTCACTGGGACGAAATCCTTTTCGATGTCGTACGAGAGCTTGGGGTAAATCGACGGCGCAATGGTGTGATGAACCGCACCGATCAGGAACGTGTAGCCATCCGGTGCAGCACGTGCCGCCTGTGCGGCACCCACTGTGCCACCGGCGCCGCCGATGTTCTCTACGATGAATTGCTGCCCGGTTTGCTTCGACAGTTGCGCCGAAAGAGGTCGCGCAAAAGTGTCGGTACCGCCGCCGGCCGGAAAAGGGTTGATCAATCGAACGGGTTTGGTGGGCCATGCTTGTGCATAGCCCGACGACGACATGACGAGACTCGCGACAGCAAATCCAATCGCGAAAATCCGGGAAAGTGGTTGCATGAATACCTCCTGATGTATGCCTGTAGCCTACACGTCAAAGACAACGTGCAGCGCTGTGCGATGCTAACGAATTTAGCGCTTGATTTCGGTGTGTTTGTACTTATTGAGAAAGCGGGTTGGCAACGCCAATGCATCACGACGGAATGGATCGCCCAACTCTTTCGTCACCATCACTTCGAGAATCGTCGTCTTGCCGCGTTGCTGCGCCGCGCATGCATCAGCGAGTGCGGGACCAACATCGGACAGTTGATCAATACGCAGGCCCTCGGCACCCATGGCTTGCGCGACGTTCGCCCAATGCGGTTGATTGTCCAGTCCAACGCCCAGATAGCGGCGGTTGTAGAAGTCAACGTGATTCTTTTTCTCAGCGCCCCATTGGCCGTTATTGAAGACGACCGCCGTCACGGGAATGTCTTCGCGCACGCAAGTCTGTATTTCGTTGAAGCTGATGCCCCATGCACCGTCACCAACATAGGCCACAGCAGGACGATCTGGTGCGGCGAGCTTGGCCCCGATGATGGTCGGGAAGGCATAACCGCAGTTACCAAACGCCATCGCGGCGAACATGGAGCGTGGCGCGTCAAAGCGCAGGTAACTGTTGGATACCGAACAAATGTTGCCAATGTCGGTGGACACCATCGCGTTTTTAGGCATCGCTTTTTCCAACTCACGCAGCATTTGACGCGGATGCATGTAGCTGGAGGTTTTGGCGATTTCGACGGAGTATGCGTCGGTCTCGTGAGTCCAGCCGTCCAGCTCGTTCTCCCAGGCCTTTTTCTCTTTGGCGACGGTCGCCAGGCGGCTATCGCGATTGCCGTGACAGGCCAGCGTCTTGCCCTTCAGTCGAGCGACTAGCGCCGCCGCAGCTGCCTTGGCGTCGCCGCAGATGCCAACCGAGATTTTCTTCACCAGGCCCAACATTTTCGGATCGGCGTCGACTTGAATAATCTTTGCGTTCTTCGGCCAGTAATCGATGCCGTGTTGCGGTAATGTTCCGAACGGACCAAGCCGTGTACCAAGGGCTAGCACGACGTCGGCCTTGCTGATGAGCTTCATGGCCGCTTTCGAGCCCTGATAGCCAAGTGGCCCGCACCACAAGCGGTGACTTGCGGGAAAACTGTCGTTATGCAGGTAGCTGTTGCATACCGGGGCATCAAGCAACTCTGCAAGTTTCACCGCCTCGGCGCCGCCGTTGGCCATGATGACGCCGCCGCCTGCAAGAATTACTGGGAATTTTGCGCTGGCCAGCATTTCGGCAGCCGCGTCCAACGCAGCCTCGCCACCGGCGCCGCGCTCGATGGTCATCGGCGCTGATATTTCAAAGTCAGCTTCGCCATAGAAGAGGTCGCGTGGGATGTTGAGCTGAGTCGGCCCCAGTTCGATGTGGGCACGATCAAACGCGCGGGCTGTGAGCTCCGCCATGCGCGCTTTGTTGTTAACGTGGGCCTGATACTTGGTGATCTTCGAAAAGATTGGTAGCTGATCGGTTTCCTGAAAGCCGCCCAAACCCAACGTCATGGTGCCCGTCTCGGGGGTGATCACGACTACTGGCGAGTGTGCCCAGAAGGCCGCTGCGGTCGGGGTCACAAAATTGGTGACGCCGGGGCCGTTTTGGCCGATGCAAACTCCGTGACGACCGGAGACTCGCGAATACCCGTCAGCCATATGTCCGGCGCCCTGTTCATGCGCGACCGAGATGAAACGGATGCCCGCAGTCTCGAACAAATCGAGCGCGTCCATGTAAGCCGAACCGACGATGCCGAATACGTCCGTCACGCCTTGTGCAACAAGCGTCTCGACGAACGCCTCGGATGGTGTCATTCGCGTTAGGCCACGCGTCACCCGCCGGTCAACTTTGGTTCTGCTGGGCTTTGCTGACTTTGCGGGAGGAGACTTTTTGCTTGGACGGGTCGTCATGGCGAACCTTTTCGTTTGTTCATCGGATAACCACCAGTGTGCAAGTTGGCAACCCTTGCGAAACGCGAACGTCATAAAAAATGAATCTTCACGTTTCATTTTTATCGATAAATGACAATTGTGCATAATGCGCAGGCAATTAACTTAGGAACATAAGATGTTGGCCGAACACGATGAAGCGCACAGAGACAGCCGGGAGGCGGGATCGGCGGCGCTGCGCTCGCTCGCGGTTATGGAATTTGTCGCAAATAGCGAGCGTTCGGTCAGCCTGACGGAAATCATGTTGGCGGTGCATTTGCCAAAGCCGACCGTTTTCCGCATCCTTACGACTCTCGAAGAAGCGGGCATGCTGCTGCGGGAGCCAGACGCCAAGCGCTACGTTCCAGGCGAGCGCCTGGCCATATTGGCGGGCAATGTCTTGTTGCATTCTCCTCATCGCTCGGCGCGCCGGGCCATTCTTGAGGAGCTGGTTGAGCGCGTTGGCGAAACTTGTAATTTGACGATACCGAACGGGCATCTGGTGATGTATCTGGATCGCGTTGAGTCGGCGTGGCCGCTGCGAATCAATCTGCACGCGGGCTCCAAGGTGCCGCTGTACGCAAGTGCGAGCGGCAAACTCTTCCTGGCGCACTCGCCCAAGCGCATGCGTGATCGTTTGTTGACCAACGCGCCACTGATTGCACACACGAAAAATACGTTGACGACGCTGCGCCAGTTAGAGCTGGAATTCACGTCTATTCGCCGCAGCGGCTACGCAGTCGATAACGAGGAGTATCTGGCGGGAATTTGTTGCCTTGCCGTACCCGTAACCAATGACCAGGATCGTGTGGTTGCTGCCGTTGCAGTACATGGCCCTGTTTCGCGTATGAGCGTCTCGCAAGCCATCGAATTTTTACCAACACTGCGCGAGGCTGCGGAACAGATTAGCCAGACGCTCGACTGGTAGCGCCGTGGCAGCAGAAGCAGTGGCGATTAGTGCCGCCCATCCGCGGTTGACGGCGTTGATCGAGTCTGCGCGTGGTGCACCGCCCGCAGTCACAGCAATCGTTTATCCGGCAGACGCTACGGTCGTCGAAGCGGCTC
>JBBRVM010000318.1:0-5075 GCA_038246865.1 Burkholderiales bacterium | reverse complement strand
TCCGAAGCGTCGTATTCCAGCGAACCCCGAGAAGCAGATTACCGTTCACGGCGCGCGCGGCAACAATTTGAAGAACGTTGACGTGAGCATTCCGATTGGTCTGCTTACCTGCGTCACGGGCGTTTCCGGTTCCGGTAAATCAACGCTGGTGAACGACACGCTGTATCGCGCCGCCGCCAAGAAAATCTATCGCAGTCTGGAGGAGCCCGCGCCGCACACGAGCATCAGCGGGCTCGAATCGTTCGACAAAGTCATCAACGTCGATCAAAGCCCTATCGGTCGCACACCGCGCTCCAATCCCGCAACGTACACCGGACTCTTCACGCCAATTCGCGATCTTTTCGCGCAGACGCCGCAGGCGCGTGAGCGCGGGTACGAGCCCGGCCGTTTCTCGTTCAACGTGAAGGGTGGGCGCTGCGAAGCGTGTGAAGGCGACGGCCTGATCAAGGTGGAAATGCATTTCTTGCCGGATGTCTACGTCGAGTGCGATGTCTGTCATGGCAAGCGCTACAACCGCGAAACGCTCGACATCCAGTATCGAGGTAAGAACATATCGGAGGTGCTGCAAATGACGGTCGAAGTCGCGCGCGATTTCTTCCAGCCAGTGCCCGCCATTGCCGCGAAGGTGAATTTGTTGTTCGAGGTCGGCCTGGGCTACATCCGGCTTGGCCAGTCCGCGACGACGCTTTCAGGCGGCGAAGCGCAACGCGTCAAGCTCGCACTGGAACTGTCAAAACGCGACACCGGCAACACGCTCTACATCCTTGACGAGCCGACGACCGGCCTTCATTTCGCGGACATTGATTTGCTGCTCAAAGTGCTCTACCGACTGCGCGATCATGGCAACACGGTGGTCGTGATCGAGCACAATCTGGACGTGATCAAGACTGCCGATTGGGTTGTCGATATGGGGCCGGAGGGGGGCGATGGTGGCGGTATCGTCGTGGCGTCTGGCACACCAGAAACGGTGGCTACAGCGAAGGATTCGCACACTGCGAGGTTCCTCGCCCCGATCCTGAAACGTAGCAAGCGTTGAGAAACCCGGATGCAAGCATCCGGGCAACGGTTTGGTATCAGCTTATCGGTAAATGCGTTTCTGCATAGGGGATAGCCGCCGAAAACGGCCTTAATCGACTTATCGCATAAAGCGCGCGCTATCCCCTATGCAGTGGTCGTTCCAGCCTGGAGCAGAAGACCACATATCGGCCGTTAGTTGATCTCTAACCGCTTCTGTACCGCTACGTTCTTCTTGGGCAAAGTCAGCGTCAGAACTCCATGTTCATGGCGTGCGGTGGCCAGTTCTGCGTCTACTGCTTGCGACAAACGGAAGGCGCGCGAAACCGAACCATCGGCACGCTCGCTGAGAACCGCCGTATCGCCTTCTACCGTCTCGCGTTTGAAAGTGGCTTCAACACGTACCGATTTCTCATCGACATCGACGGTGATGCCTTCTTTGGCAACGCCGGGAACGTCGAACTGAACGATGTAGGCGGTTGCGTTTTCGCGCACATCAGCGCGCAGTTCGGGCGTCGCTTTTTTGTCACCGTAGGCTTCGGCAAATGCGCGCTCAAAGTCAGCGTGCGAACGAGTGGGGGTGTTGGCAGCAAATGGCGTCCAGCGAACTGCGGGTGCGCCGTTGAAACGAATGAATCCAGTCATGGCAATATTCCTTTGAAGATTTGCACTGAAATCTGAATTGATTAATCAGCGCCATGACTTCGAAAGTGTGTGCCTGGCGGGGGCTTTCAAGCAATTTTATTGGACTATATTTTTGTCGTCGAGTGCTTGAATTTTGATCCCGACACCCAACGGATGTGGGAGCGGCTTCAGCCGCGAAAGTCCGTCGCAATGGCTTTCGCGGCTGAAGCCGCTCCCACAAATGTGCGCAATTACAGTGCCAAATGTGGTGCCTGAATCTGATTCGTAATCCGCCGCCAGATCACCAGATCCAGCGCCTGTCGACGCGTTTCCACAACGTGATCCAGGCCGAATTCGTGATCCGTACCCGTGCGCGCAAACAGCGAACGCGGCTGCTCACCAAGGCCGAAAATAATGACGTCAATGCCCGATTTGCGGCAGTCTTCGCCAAACCGGCGAATCGTCTCCAGCGCGGTTGAATCGAGATAGATCACCTCAAGAAAATCGAGCACGATCAGGCTGGCTTCGGCGCGTGGTGGGAGTGACGCGAAGCCTGCTTCCAGCCGGTCAACGACGCCGAAAAACAACGCACCGCGCAGTCGCAAAGCGGCCACACCTTCGGGCAACGGCATCGGTGGCGCATCGGCGTCCTTCGCCAGATTATCGATACGCTGCACCGACGCTGCCTCGGTCAATCGCTTGATCAGCAAGAGCGTGGCGAACACCATGCCGACCTCCACCGCGATGGTGAGATCAAACAGCACCGTCAGCAAAAACGTGCTGATCAGCGTGGCATTGCGCAGGGGGGTGTATTGCCGCAGCGCCCTGAACTCTCGCCAATCGCCCATGTTCATCGCGACCCACATGAGTATTGCGGCGAGCGCGGGCAGGGGGACGTGCTTCGCGAGCGGGCTGGCGACGAGCAACACCAAGAGCACGGTCAAGGCATGGATGCAGCCCGCAACCGGCGTCGCAGCACCATTCTTGATATTGGCGCTGGTGCGTGCCATCGCGCTGGTCGCGGCGAGCCCACCGAACAGCGGTGAGACGATGTTGGCGATGCCCTGTGCGATCAGTTCCTGATTGGGGTCGGCAAGATCGTTCGTCTGCTTGTCGGCGACGACCGCGCACAGCAACGATTCGATCCCGGCTAATAGTGCGATGGTCAAGGCGGGTGGGATCAAACTGCCGAGTTGTTCGAGGGTAAATGCGGGCAACTGCGGCCTCGGCATGACGGCTTTGATTTCACCGAATTTCGAGCCGATGGTCGCGATTTCAGTGTCGACGAACAAGGTTGCCAGCGTTGCAAACACGAGCACCAGAAACGGTGACGGCACATAGCGTGAAAGTCGCGCAGGCCAACAGTACAGGAAGGCAAAGCAGGCCAGCGCAAGCACCACGGACGGCCAATGCACGCTCGGCAACGCAGCCGTCAGCGCCTTCACGATACCGAAAAATTCACCCGGCATTTTCGCAATCGACAAACCGAAGAAATCCTTGATTTGCGAGAACGCGATCAGCACCGCGATGCCGTTGGTAAATCCGATGATCTCCGAGTTCGGCACGAAGCGAATCAATCGACCTAACTTCATCGCACCCATGATGATCAGCATCGCGCCAGCCATCATCGTGCAGATCACCAGATTTGCCCAACCGTACTTGGCAAGGATCGCGTAGAGCACGACGATAAACGCCCCGGTGGGCCCTCCGATGCAGAGCCGCGATCCACCGAGCGCCGAGATGATGAGGCCCGCTACGACGGCGGTGACGAGGCCTTGTTCGGGGGTGACGCCGCTAGCAATCGCGAACGCCATCGCCAGCGGCACCGCCACAATGCCAACGGTGAATCCAGCCAGCAGATCAGCGCGAAATTTTTCAGCGTTGTAGTGGGCGAGCTCGGAGACGAGTCGCGGCCGGAAGGCCAGGGAGGGCATGTGAGGTGCCCCGGAGCCCTACTGCGAAACGACCTTGCACATGCGAATCGGCTGCAACGCGCTGGCAAAAACCGTTGAGAACGTCCGATCCGCATCGACCGAAAATCCAAGCTTTTCGAAATACGCGCGGTACTGCGGCGAATAGGTGTCGACGGGAATTCTGATGGAGCGAACTTCGTCGACCCGCGCCAGTTTCTCGAGCGTATTGAGCAACAAGCTTGTAAAGCCGCGACCGGAGAACGAGCGCGTCACACCGAGGCGACGCAGCTCCCATGAATCGTCGCGTGCACGCACGTACGAGAGCGCAGCCACGGGCAAACTATTGCGGTAGAGAACCAGTCCCCCTCCCGCCCGAAGGTCGTCCGCGATCTGGGTTGGATTCGAAACTTTCTTGCGGTGGGAAATTGCGACCCGCTCCGACCAGTCGCCATTGGTGAGCGCCGATACGACGGGCGCGTCGCGTGAGCTTGCCTTCAGAATCTTGTACTTGTCCTGCTCAAAAACTGTGCGAGTCGCAGAAAACATGTGTTTACGTTACTTTCATGCCAGTCTCTGCGCCAGCGTGCGGATTCAAAATGTATAGCCCAGACTCATTGTTGCCGTCTTTGTCCGATGCAGCAAGTACCATGCCCTCGGACACGCCAAACTTCATCTTGCGTGGGGCCAGATTAGCAACGACTACTGTCATCTGACCGATCAGGTTTTCGGGCGCGTAGGCAGACTTGATGCCCGAGAAAACGTTGCGCAGTTTCGGTTGACCGGAGGCGTCAGTCTCGCCGACATCCAGCGTCAGGCGCAGCAGTTTGTCGCTGCCTTCAACGTGTTCCGCGTTCACGATTTTGGCGATGCGAAGATCGATTTTTGTGAAGTCGTCGATGCTGATGAATTCGCTGGACTTTTCTGAGGCGCTGGCCTGTGGCGCAGATTCAGCAGACTTCTTTGCGGTGTTGCTGCTTGCTGCGACTTTCTGTGCGGGCTTCGGGGCTGCTGCCTTTTGCGTTGCGTCTGGCAGAAGACCGAAGAGCTCGTCTAGCTGCTTTTCTTCTACTCGCGACATTAGGTGTTTGTAGGGACGAATTTGATGGCCTGACGGAAGGTTCCGCAATACGGAATTCCATTTGTCTAGCGGCATATTTAGGAGTTCGGAGGCATGTTTAGCTAGCTCTGGCAGAACAGGTGCAAGCATGATCGTAAGATTCCGAAAGAGACCCAGTGCCGTTGTACAAACGGCTTGCAGTGCGTCCGCTTGAGTGGCGTCCTTTGCCAAGAGCCAAGGTGCGCGCCGGTCAACATACTGGTTCGCCTCGTCCGCCAGCTCCATGATCCTGCGAACGGCTTTACCAAACTCTCGGGCATCGTAGATACGACCATGTTAATGGATGAGGGGATGGATACCGGCGCCATGTTGCTTCAAGAGGCCATCCCTATTAGGTCGGACGATACCGTCGGTACCCTCTCGCCACGTTTGGCTGAGCTGGGAGGTAGACTGCTGGTTGAGACGAT
>JBBRVM010000317.1:0-5077 GCA_038246865.1 Burkholderiales bacterium | reverse complement strand
TGCTGCGCCGTGGTGCCGGTAAGTGTTTCTAGGTGATGCATCGAATCAGGCGAGAGTTCCCGCATGATGTCGAGAAAATTCATGTCAAGCATTCGCTGGGCACGGCGTGCGAAAAGCGATGCCGGGTTGCTGGGCTCATGACGTTCAAGATATTCACAGACACGCTCGAGCGCGCGGCGAGCATCCTCCCTGCTGCCCACTTGTCCGGGTATACCGACTCTGGAAGCACCCGGCGCGGCAGCCTCGAAAGCGCCGTCATCAGAGGCGGAGTCGACAAGATCCGCAGTCGAAGCGGAATTCATCCGCTCAAGGGCCTGAGCAACGGGCTTCAATACCGCGCCAAGGCGCTCCATATCAGGCGCATCGCCAGTAGTGACTCGTTCATCAACGAGCCTGCAAAGCGACTGATAGCTTTGCCAAGCCTCTTGCACAAGGGACACATTAGTGTTGCCAGCTGCGACCGCGTCTGCAAGGATGCTCTCTAACTGCGCCTGTGAGTAAGCGGCGTCAGGTGCCTTACTAAAGCTCAGCTCCAGATCGCGATAATTAAGCTGGACTGGCGCCCTCGTAAGTACTGACCCTCGCAGAGCCTGCAGAAGTTGATCTTCGCCGGAAAACTCTGACCCGCCAGTGAACGCCGAAATGGCGTTCATACGAAGATAAGGATCAGTATCGCCATCAACCTCAATGCGCGGATGCACGGCATCCCAATAGCGCTCGCATAGCGATACCATGAGTTTCAATCCACCTACAAAGGCGCTAACGCCATGCATATGAGTGTTTGCCAGCGCAAGCCAGCAAACAACACGAAGGTCTCGGGTGCGACCGAGCAACGCTTGAGCTAGCGTGTCGACCTGTCGCCAATCGGGCTCCACAGCGGGAATAACGGTGTCACCGAATTGCTGTTCCGGCTTGCCAACAACTGCCTGTGACAATGCGAGGAAATCGTTGTCATATTCACAGTCAGGACCGCAAGGGGACTCCCCGTCTATCGGCTCCGCAAATCGATCAAAGTCCGTCACTGCTGTTCCGCCCCCGATTGCCGTATCTATTGAGAGATCGTCAGAAAGTGCCAACAAAATTTTTTACTTATGTAAAAAATTTGCAACTTCCAACTCGCCAAGTTGGAAGACTACAACGGTAGAACCGCTGTGGCAAGCAACTGTGTCACAGAAACGCGTTACAACAAGTTACAGCGCTTCAGTGGACTTGGAAATAGACGCAAAGCGGAACCAAATCGTGACACCTGATGACATCTTTTTTTCCATCAGGCCACACGCATCGATGCCGGTGGCATCGTACGCTGGTCATCTTCATCCTCGATATCGTGGGGAGCCGAGACACAGCGCACTAACAGTGCGCTGAAATTATCGTGTCCCGGTGCCATACGGCCCCGCACGGAGGACACCAACATGTCTCGCCAGGCGCCAACCGTAGCGCTCACGCCGTGCACCTTGCAAAGGGTGGCCTCATCGACCAATTCCCACACGCCGTCGCTGCACAGCACAATTCCGTCACCCGGCAAAAGGTCAATCGGGATCGGGCTCAGATACGGTTCCACCGCTTCCTCGTTCGCGCCTAACGATGCGTAGAGAACGTTTCGCTTGGGATGCTCGCGAAGTTTCTCCGCCGGATACAACCCTGCGTCAATGAAGCGCTGCACCAGGCTGTGATCGTACGATTGGGCAACGATCCGATCCTGCCTGAATACATAGCAGCGCGAATCGCCCAGGTTACCAATGATCGCCTTGCGTTGTCGATAGTCCACCAAGACCGCCACGAATGTCGACGCCATTCGTGCGAGACGAGTTTCATCACCCTGCTTTTTTCGGACGGCCATATCCGCACTATTGAGGCAACGCACTAGCGTCTCCGGACTGAATGCTGGCATTCGCATGAACTCGCTGCGCGCCGCAGCGATCGCCGTACGCGCGGCAACGTCACCGCCTCCCTGCCCGCCAGCACCATCAGCGAGCATAAACAATCTCACCGCGCCGAAGGCGTCGCTATCTCCGACTGCATCTTCGTTGTAGTCGCGCCCTCCGTCGTGAGAAAAACTAGCGGATTCAAGTCGCAAATCGCCCGTATTCATCATTCTCGTTCTCCTCCAGATCCTTGCGTATTGCCTTTGATTCGCGCTGTTTCCAGCTCGTAGGCCTGGACGAAAGCTCGCCCAAAAATGCTCTGGAAATCGTCTTCCGCTTCGCGGCGTATTTGTAAGTACCGTTCGAGGTACAAATCCCACAGCTTTGCCTTGCGTGCTGAGGGCATCAGGCTCTCAAGTACCGAGCCTTTGGTGAGCTTGTCACCCAATACTGCGGGATCAAATTTTCCTAGAACTTCGGTCAATGCCGCCCGCGTGCCAGCGATCACCCCAACTTCATGCGCGCGCAAATCCTCGAAGGCGTCTTTCATCGCGACGTCGGCACGCATGAACCCGGGCATCTTTTTGCCGAGCAATTGCAAAAGGGCGGAGTCCGCATTGGGCAAAAACTTGAGCGGATTATTGGCCTGTACTGAAATGATTGTCACGGTTGCCTGAACCTCGCGTTTGGTCGCGGCACGCGCTGCCAGCATGTCGATGGCGCCCGCGGTAGCACTGCGCAGCAAACTGCCTATGGTTGTCATGATTTCTGGCGTCAGGCCGTTCGGCAGAGCGGTCGGTGTCAGCCCTGCTCCACGTAAAAACGCCTCAGTCAGGACGTCGGGTGCAAATGAAGCGGGAGCAGTTTGGGAAGCCGCAGGGTGCATCTGCGGCAGAGCTGGCGGTACGTCGGGCGGCGTGGCCAGCGGATTGAATGGCAACGATGCAGCGCTTGAGGCAGTGGTGGCCGACGAGGGAGCAAAACCGGCCAAATCAGATGCCGACGAAGGGATATAGCCGGTTTGTGACGAGGGCATGGCCGGGGGCGCGCGCATTGGAAGCGGCGGCTGAAATGCCGAGCCCACTTCTTGCGAATCGTTACGCATGGCGCGTGCAGTCGCCACTGGCTCAGAGGCCGCAGTATCGAACAATGACAACGGGTCGCTGTTCGAGTTGTTGCCAATCAAGCTCTCAAGGCTTCCATTACTTCTCGCACTAGACGACAGCCCGAACAGGGAAGCGTCTGATCCACCCGCTGGAGCACTCTGGAAAAGTGAATCAATCGAAGGTGCTGCCTGCAGAGTCTGATTCGATTGGGCGCGACCACTTTGCCCTGAATCGCCGAGCAGAGAAGCCAGCGGATTCGCGTCGTTACGCGCGATGTCCGATGGCATCTCGAATGGATTGAACGCATCGGGGATGCCACCACTTGCGCCATGGGTCGATGATGCGCCGAGGCCGAAGGGGGGAGTAGCAGATCCGCCCAACGCGGTGCCGAAGGCACCACCGGACGCATCACCGAATGCTGCCAACGGATCAGCGCTGAGACCGCTCGGTGTTTGTGGCGGCGGTGCGACGTGTTGCGGCGAAGCGTACCCGCCAACGCTGGTAGGCGCTGGCACCGGACCGCCGATGCCGTCCAGCAAATCGGCAAAGGGGTCATGATTGTCTGGTGCCGGAGGAATGTATGCAGACGGCGGCGCAGCGTAAGGCGCCGGTGTTGCATAAACCGGTGCCGACACAGGAGCTACTACGGGCGGCGGTGGAGGCGTAAAAGTGGGCGCTGCAAAGTAGGGTGGCGGCACGACGGGCGCGGCAGCGACTCCTCCGAGCAAATCAGAGAGATCCGATATACCAGCGAGCGATGCCGGCAGTAGTGTCGCAAGTGGCTGCACCATGGGTGCCACGTGGGCCGGCGTCGGTAACGTAACTGGTGCGGGCGCTGCCGCAGGTGGTGGCAGCACAACCGTCATGCCAGTATGCATCCGCACCGCAGCGGCGGCTGAGACCGGCTGAGTATATGTAGGTGCTGGCGTCTGCGTGATCGCGGGTGAGGCATCGAGCGACAGGCTGTGCGCTTGCAGTATGTACGGCCCAACTTCAATCATTGCGCCGTGATGTATTGGCATCGACTCGCCAAAATCGAGCTGCTGCTCGCCAACAGAAATCGGCAATGACGTACTCGAATTGGTGATCGTCGGCACTCCCGCCGGGAAGCTGATCGTCGCGTGCAAACGCGACACCCGCCGATGTTTGTCCGGAAGCGCTAGTGCGTTCGTGTCATCACGCCCAATGGTTCCGCCGCTAGCATCAAATGATCGAGCGAGCGCCTGCGCGGGCTGCGCAGCATCGACAGTAACGACCTTGAGAATGATGTCAGGCATGTTGACGGATTTGACGTTCGACTAGCTGGCGCTAAGGCGTGGCTCGCATGTTTCTATGAGTTGCCAATTACTTGCCGGTGACCGTTTTGCGCGCACGCGCAAATTGCGGCCCCCAAATCGGATGGCCGCGCTCGGCTGCACTGAGATCAAACCTAGCATCGACGCGGAAGGCACGCTCGAAAGTACCTCGGCAAGCCGTAACGGCATTGGTTGAACACTGCGAAAACGCCAGTGTCTTTAGCGCGCGTAACTGTTGATCAGCATCCAGCGTGCCCTCGCTTGAAAGCGGCGTCAGCAGGCGAATGGCCTGAGCGTAGTCGCCACGATCATAAGCATCGATGGCCGTTGTCAAGGCTCGCTCGTTGGCAGAGACATCGACTGCGGGAGGTGGTGGCGGTGTCGGAGCTGGGGTCGGCGCAGTGACGGGAACAGGGCGCGGTGCGGCAGCTACAGGTGGTGGTGTCGGCGCAGGATAGTTCACCGGCGTCGGCGGTGGCGTAGCGCAGGCTGTGAGCAGGGTTGGAATCACAAGGTACAACGTTGATCGTAATGCTCGTTTCATATGGTTCTCCATGAGTAGCAATCAGTACATTGCCAAGCGGTCAAAAGGCGTGTCGGACGGGGATCGTTTTCCCCGGTACGATTTCAATGGTTCGGCTCACTGTTGGGCCGGCGGGATTCTGAATCTCTATGGTGTGCGGGCCGGGCGGAAGGGCCAGACGTTTCATTGGCGGTGAGGCGCCTTTTGAAATTCCGTCAACGATGATGTTTCCCCACGGTTTGATATCGAAGGAGACCGTACCATTGGCTACCGGGGTCATGACAGGGG
>JBBRVM010000316.1:0-5083 GCA_038246865.1 Burkholderiales bacterium | reverse complement strand
CGGGCGGCAATTCGAAGTAAGTTGGCGTACCAGTTCGATCAGAAAACGGCAGCATCCAGATGCGTTCACGGCTTGATAGCCGGGCCAATCGACCAGTCAACGAAACGTCAGCGCCCGCGACGCTGTGCAATGCGCTGATCAAGTCGGAACGCCGTGTACCGCCGTTCATACTGCCACTCACGTCGAGCACGAAAGTCGAAGCAATCGGTTTGCGGAATTCGTTGAGATATGCATCGATCAAACCGTCGGCCAAACCACGATCTGGCGAGAACGGCAACTCGATCAAAGTGGCGGTCGGGAACGTGACCACTGAAGCTGCGTTGGCGTTGACCGGACGGCGCAACGTCGTGCGCGCGAGCCATGTTTGCGCCTCATCGCCTTTCAGATAGTCAACAACCTTCTGGTACTCCGCGCGCTTGGCGTCCGAGAGCAACATGAATGGGTAATCCGCCGTCGCAATCCCCTCGCGCGGATAAAAGAGCTTCAGCGGCTCTTTCAATTTACCTGACTGATTCATCGACAACAGCCAACTCTCGTAGTTGATGAAGGCGTTGACATAAATGCCCTGCTGTTCGATGAATTTCTCCGCCAAATAAGTCGAGTTATCACCCACCAGTTTGTAACCGCGCAAAAAGTCAGCGACGGCTTTGCGGTCAATATCCGCAGCGGTTAGCGCTTCGGCTTTTTGGGTGGACGCGGCAACGACACCAACGAGTGCCATATAGCCCTGATTGGACGTAGCGGGATTCGAGAGCGCGTATTTGAGCTTGCCCGACTTCGCCGCGTCAGCCACCGTCTTCCACGTCACTTTGCTGGCGTCAGCCCACGCGGGTCCCAGCCGCGCGACCTCTGACTCGCTCACGCCGACCACAATCGGGGACAGCATGATTTTTTCCTGCAACTTGACGCGCGTCTGTCCTTGCGGGTCAGACAGCAAATATTTCGCATTGGCGAACCACGCGGCGTCAGCAGTGGTCTTGCCGGTCAGCACTTGCTCGGTGCTTTCCATCGTGCCGCCGAAGGTGAACTTGAGCGCTACGCCCGTCGCCTTCTTGACCATTTCCTCTAAAGGCTGCGCATCGCGCAAATCACTGGTCGCCAACACCGAAAGCGTGGCTTGTGTCGAGATCGATGCAGCATCAGCGACGGCCACTTTTGGCGCAGGAGGCTTCGGATCCTTGCCACAGCCGCCCAGCAACAGGGCTACCGCAAACAGCGAAGCGTATCCAACACCAAGGATGCTGCTAAAGATTCTTTTTTGGGGATGCAGTGTTAGGCGCGGGGCGCACAGCAACCGGAATATACGCTCTGGTACATGAGCGTTTTTGGCAAATGCGCGAGCACTCCGCAACGACACAATGCGCCCCACAAATGAATCTTTAGCGGCATCCTTTTTCACTGTGACATCTCCCTTGTGACCACATCAATCATGGTCGACATCGTCTCAAACGACGGTGGATCGATCAAATTGCCAAGTTTTTCATCCACGTTGAGTTTTGCGCGTTGCGCTTTTTGCAGGAAGGCGGCGCTGTCGGCAATTCGAAAACCGTACTCGACGCCGATCGCCTGCATTTCAGCGTTGGTCGACAGCAATTCACCCAGACGCTTCGAGCGCTCATTCATCGCGACGTAAACCACCTTGTTGGCGATGGTCGGCTGTGGATAGAGCAACGCCATCTCCTTTGGCAGCGGCTTGGTAAGCGCAAATGCGAGCATCTGGTTTTCGTAAATAAATGCGAGAGGCGTTTTGCCGATGCCGATGGCAATGTAGTCATCGAAATTGCCGTTGACGTAGTTTTCCTGATAACCCTGACGCTTAAAAAGATCGGTGGCAATCTTTGCCACCTTCTCAGCCGTGGCGCGATCGGTGGGCAATTCGTTGCCGTTGAGCGCGTACGTGGCCAGAGCGAGATACATCGCACCCGAATTGCTCTTGCGCACATCAGTCGTGGAAACCAGCACCGATTTGTTGACTTCGTAGGCCTGACTGCCTTTCATATCTTTCCACCGCGTCTTCGCCTGCATCAGCGCGACGAGCTTCGCCAGATCCACTGCATACACACCCGGTTGCAACGGCTTCGTAAGACCATTTGTCTGGAAAATTTCTGCAATCGGTTGCCAGGATGCAATCACCAACGGCGTGAAAAACACCGTGTACTGCGTCGCCGTCTGGTTGGCACGCTTCGCCGCGTCGAGAATCTGGTTCGCAGCAACGATGCCGGACGGAAACATGAAGTCAGGCCCGCCGCTCGCGGCGACGCGCTGCGCCATGTCCCGCGAGCCGATTCGCGTGACATTCAGCTTGAATCCGTTGTCGGCCAGCCATTTGGTGACGCGCACGTCTTTGAAGAAAGGCTCCACATCCAGTGCGATTACGCCAGTTAATTCAATAGTCTGTTTGGCGCGCAAGCCCGGCAAGCTTAGCGTGGGCGACTGGCCATTCGCCAATTGCTCGGTCTGCGTTGACTTGAGCGCCCAAAATACTGACCCGCCCAAAAGCGCGAGCAGAGCGATCGTAATAAGCGTCTTTACCGTACGATTCATTCTTGTGAGTCGGGTTGGGTGCCTGAAGATAACAACGGATTATGTCCCCAATTCGCGCCACTTCGTCACCCCGTGTAAACCCCGTCATCGTGGTTTACACGGCAGTTGAAAAAGCGACGGAGAACGCAACCTTCAGCGCATAATTTGCGGTACACCCAACCGATTTCAAGACCGGAAGAATCCATGTCTGATGCAGAACACTCCAAGCCAACTACTACGGTCGTCGCGAATGGCTTCCAGCTAACACCCCCAGAGGTCATCACGCCTGTTGTGCCCGAAGCCTCGAAATCTGCCGTGCCGCTGGCAGAAGCGACCAAAACCGCGGTCGATGAGCAAGTCGCAAAGTACGTCGATGCGCTGCTTCGGGAAGACGTGGAAAGCGCAGCGTTCAAAGGCAAGCTCGATAGCGCGTTTGCGTTGGGCCGGGAGGAAATCTCCATCGCCTCGTCGCTGATGCAAGGTCGTTTCATGCAACAGAATTTTGTAGGCGTCGAATCGAGCCCGGCGTACAAGGCCATCGGTGACATTCGCGCCCAGCTCGATGATTTGAATCCCGGCAAACAGGGCGATTTGTTCCAGCCCAACAAAATTTTCGGCGTGATTCCGTGGGGTAACAAGCTGCAAACGTATTTCCGCAAATATCAAAGCGCGGGTGCACAACTCAACACCAGCATGCAGCAGCTCTACGCTGCCAAGGACGAGATGCAGCTTGATGTCGTGGAGATTGAGAGTACGCGTGGCAAGCTCTGGGAGGCGATGCAAAAGCTCGCGGCGGGCATTCATTTTTCAGAAAAGCTCGATGGGCAACTGGCTGATCGCGTGACCGCGCTGAAGGCCACTGACCCTCGCCGCGCGCATGCGCTGGAGCAGGAAGTGCTGTTCTACGTCCGTCAGAATTTGCAGGACATGCTGACGCAGCAATCAGTCTGCATCAACGGTTATCTCGCGCTCGACGTGCTCAAAAAAACCGGTCGCGAAATGATCAACGGTTGCAGCCGCGTCGCCACCACCGGCATGAGCGCCCTCGCCGTCGCCCAGACGGTCGCGCGGGCCACGGGCAATCAACTGCAGGTGATGGAAATGCTGCAAGGCGTGAACAGCACCATTGAAGGCCTGATCGCTGAAACCGGCAAGCAGCTCAATACGCATGTCGAAAAAACCACCGAGTTCGCGCAGAACCCCGGACTCGGCATGGACAAGCTGAAAGAAATGTTTGACCAGACCTTCAAGGCGATGGACGCGATGGACACCTTCCGGACCAAAGCCATCGAAGTCATGGGCAAGAACAACACGATGCTGAAAGACCAGATCGCCCGCAGCGAAACCTACGTGGATCGTGTGCGGCAACAACAGGCGCGGGAGGCCACGGGAGGTGTTGTGACTGGGCCTGTAAAGCTTTAGTAAAACTCTCGTAGGGCGGGCACTGCCCGCCTCGTAGAACCTCGGCGCAAGCCCAAATTTCGCGCTTCGCGAAGATCACAACGGCGGGCAGTGCCCGCCCTACGAATAGCTGTTCAAACCCAAGAAGTTCCGCAATGATCGACCTCTACTACTGGACCACGCCGAACGGCCACAAGATCACCATGTTTCTCGAAGAAGCGAAGATGAAATATCGCCTGATTCCGGTGAACATCGGCAAAGGCGAGCAGTTCGATCCGACTTTTTTGCAGATCGCGGCGAACAACCGGATCCCGGCGATGGTCGATTACAAGCCGATGCAGCCGATGCCGAACGATGAGCCGATGACGCTCTTTGAGAGCGGCGCGATGCTGCTCTACCTCGCCGACAAATCGAAAAAGTTTCTGGATCGCAAAAATGCGTACTGGCGCAAAGAGGCCATTCAATGGCTGTTCTGGCAGATGGGCGGGCTCGGCCCAATGGCCGGCCAGAACCATCATTTCGGCACCTTCGCACCCGAGAAATTACCCTATGCGATCAACCGCTACGTCAACGAAACTGCGCGCCTTTATGGCGTGATGGACAAGCGTCTGGCAGATCGCGAATTCCTCGCGGGAAATTATTCCATTGCCGACATGGCCTGTTATCCGTGGGTCGTTCCGTACGAGCGCCAGCAGATGAATCTCGACAATTTCCCGAACCTGAAGCGCTGGTTCAACGCGATCAAGGAACGTCCGGCCACGATCCGTGCCTATCAAATCGCGAAGGACATGAACACGACTCCCGCCGCGCAAGCAACCGACGAAGCACGAAGGTTGCTGTTTGGTATCCAGAAGAAATAAGCTCGCGCGAGCAGGTCGCGCACCGCTCGCGAAGCGGACAGCTCAGAAATTGAGTGGTCCGCTACTTCCTCTTGACAGCAGCGCTACAGCGCAAAGGTCGTGCTGCAGTTCCCGTTGAGATAGCTGCGGATTGCGGGCCAGTTGCCTCGTGAAAGGGTGCCCGTACCCAGTGAGCCGGCGGTCACCGCATTACCTGTCAGCCCCAGCATTGAGCGCAATATCATTAGCCCATCCGACAACGGGTCGGTGACATTGTTGCCATCAATATCCAGCGACAACGCATGAATCGCGGGTTGAAT
>JBBRVM010000315.1:0-5087 GCA_038246865.1 Burkholderiales bacterium | reverse complement strand
GGCAAAACGATAGCGCACGTCCTGTCCGCGCATGGAGCGTGGCGCACCGGCGCCACGCCCGAAAAGATCCGACAAGAACTCGTTGGCGCCATCGGTATCGGCGAAATCGGCAAATCCGGCATTGCTGGCATAAGGGTCTGCTTGGCTAGCGCCTTGGGCGTAGTCGCGATAATACCGCTCACGCGGCCTTTCCGCTCCCATGCCGTCAATCTCACCGCGGTCAAATCGCGCCCGTTTGTCAGCGTCAGTCAACAGGTCGTAGGCGGCCGTGACGGTCTTGAATTCATCCTCGGCTTTTTTGTTTCCGGGATTCAGGTCGGGGTGGAGCTTCTTGGCGAGATTGCGATACGCTTTTTGAAGCTCAGTTGCCGTTGCTGTTTTTTTAACTCCGAGAATGTCATACGGATCGATACTCACGATCCCCTCCCCTCGCTGCGATCACAACGCGGGCGGGCCGCAACAGGCGACCACCGATCGTATAGCCGTCCTCAAGAACTTGGACGACGGGACCGGGGGAGTGATTATCATCTTTGACTTGCTGGACCGCTTCTTGGCAATTGGGATCATACCGCGACCCCAAAGTTTCCATTTTTTGAATTTTGAATTTTTCGAGCACCGAAACTAAAATACGCTCGGTGGCGCGGACGCCATTACCCAACGGGTCGTTTTGCTTGGTTTCGTTGCGCATCGTATCGATAGCGGCGATAGCGCGCCGCAAATTGTCGGACATCAGTAGGATATCTAATGCGAATTTCGTAAAGCCGAATTCGCGCGCGTCCACTACGGCACGTTCGGCTCGCTGTCGCGCGATCTCAGCTTCGGCCGTTGATCGAACGGCAAGCGCCTGAAGTTCCTCTATCTCGGATTTAAGAGCGGCAACTTCGGCCAGGTTCTCCGGCACTGGAGGAACGAAATGGCCCTCGACATCCCAGCCACGTCCGGGCGGCTCGCACCCGTTCGACTCACGATCTTCATTGCTCATGGCCGCCTCAGGGTTTGATGGGCGCAAGTGAGTGTGCCAATCATGTTGGCGTGTTGGGGCCGTCGGCGTCCTCGAATTCGGCATCGACCACATTGGGGTCGGTCGGCGGTTTGGCCCCGGCCTCAGTAGATGCAAGCCCCGCCTGTTTCAGTTTGTCGGCCGTCTTAGACGTTGTTGCAGCTCTGGCCTCGATGATCCCCACATCGTCACCGCTTAGCGCCAAACGAAGTTCCCCGATGTCCCGGGTGAGCTGAGCCTTAATTTCGGTTGCGACATCGGTTCCAACATCGGCGAGCGCCTTTTCAGCGGTGTAGAGCGCTGAATCGCCCGAGTTACGGGCTTCGACGAGCGTCTTGCGCCGCTTGTCGGCGGTCGCGTTGGTTTCGGCTTCCTTGACCATCCGTTTGATGTCGACTTCGCTGAGACCGCCGGATGCCTGGATTTTGATTTTCTGTTCTTTGCCGGTCGCCTTGTCCTTGGCCGAGACGTCGACAATTCCGTTGGCGTCGATATCGAAACTCACTTCGATTTGCGGCTGGCCGCGCGCAGCTGCACCAATCCCCACCAGGTCGAATTGACCCAATGACTTGTTGTCGGCGGCCATCTCGCGCTCGCCCTGGAACACGCGGATCGTGACCGCGGGCTGATTATCCTCGGCGGTCGTAAACGTCTGGCTGCGTTTAGTGGGAATCGTGGTGTTGCGTTCGATCAGTTTCGTCATCACGCCGCCGAGTGTTTCCAGGCCTAGCGAAAGCGGGGTCACATCGAGCAGGAGTACGCCCTTGACGTCGCCTTTCAGCACGCCAGCCTGGATCGCGGCGCCAATGGCTACGACCTCATCGGGGTTCACGCCCTTGTGCGGCTCGCGGCCAAACAATCTTTTGACCGTAGCCTGAACCTTGGGCATGCGCGTTTGCCCGCCGACCAGCACAACTTCGTTGATGTCAGCAGCGCTCAGTCCGGCGTCCTTGAGTGCCGCTTGGCATGGTGCAACCGTTCGTTCAATCAGATCGTCTACGAGGGCTTCGAGCTTGGCTTGGCTGAGTTTGATGGCGAGGTGCTTGGGGCCGTTGGCGTCTGCGGTGATGAAGGGCAGGTTGACTTCCGTCTGAGTGACGCTCGAGAGTTCGATCTTAGCTTTTTCGGCAGCGTCCTTCAGGCGTTGAAGCGCGAGCCGGTCCTTGCGCAGGTCGATGCCGCTATCCTTCAGGAAGGCATCGCAAAGATGCTCGACGATGCGCATGTCGAAATCTTCACCGCCCAGAAACGTATCCCCGTTGGTCGCTTTGACTTCGAAGACGCCGTCGCCAACCTCAAGGACAGAAACGTCGAACGTGCCCCCGCCCAGATCATACACGGCGATCTTGCCACTCGTCTCTTTCTCCAGCCCATAGGCAAGTGCCGCTGCCGTCGGCTCGTTGATGATCCGCAGCACTTCGAGGCCGGCGATCCGCCCAGCATCCTTGGTGGCCTGGCGTTGGGCATCGTTGAAGTAAGCGGGGACTGTGATCACTGCCTGCGTGACTTTTTCACCGAGGTTCGCTTCGGCGGTTTCTTTCATCTTTTGCAGAATGAACGCGCTGATCTGGCTTGGGCTGTATTTTTTGCCGCGGGCCTCTGCCCAGGCATCGTTGTTGTCACCAGCGATGATCTTGTAAGGGACCATGCCTTTGTCTTTGGCGGTGACGGGATCGTCAAACCGGCGGCCGATGAGGCGTTTGATGGCAAAGATCGTGTTGTCGGGGTTGGTGATGGCTTGTCGTTTTGCCGCCTGGCCAACAAGCACGCCGTCATTTTCGGTGAAAGCGACGACCGAGGGCGTTGTTCTCGCTCCTTCGGCATTTTCGATGATCCGCGGTTTTTGGCCGTCCATCACGGCGACGCACGAGTTCGTCGTGCCGAGATCGATTCCAATAACTTTCACCACGATTACGCTCCTTTACTAATAATTCTAAGTTGCGACTGCTTTTTCTATAGCCAAAACGTCGAGTGCACGTACTGATTAGGAAGGCGAAAGGAGCAACTTCAACTGTTAAAGGTAATGCCTCGCTTATTTATGAGATCGCTTTACCAAAAATTTGGAAGAATAGCGGTTGTGCATTCTATTGCAGATAAAATTAAACGCCATCCCGGCGTAAAATGAGAACGCCAAGCGTCGGATGGCGAAGTGTCTTTGAAGCCGTCGCCTTAGCAAGTTTGATGATATTTTCTTCTGTTTCTACAAAACACTGACCTTCTACTTTTTTGCCCGAACAAGCCGCAGAACGCATTGCGTCATCTGCATCGTCCTCATCGACTGGAACGATAAGATATGCCCCATCAACCATCTTGCGAGCAATCCAATAGCTGAATTGAGAGCTACCTTTGTATACACCTTCAACAAGGAAATTATCTTGATCAAGAACAACGCCAACAAAACTTTTAACCCGGTCGTTGCTGCCGCGAACCAGAACATAGTTCTTGCCTGTCCATTGATAGGAAGCCGTGTGCAGCGCGTTTGCTTTCCCGTCGACAAAATCTTCGTAGAAATGAACCTCGAATTTATCACCCATTAGTGGCTTCGCGTCCGCGACTAGCGGTTTTTCGGATTGAACGCACCCGGAAAGGAAGAGAGCAGCCACACTGGCAAACGCTAAGAGGGTACCCTTAAAGCCAGTCAACTTGAGATCAGAATTCATTGCTTTCATCTCCTTTGGGCCAAATGCGCGCACGCGTTCCACCGTGGCAATAAGGCTTAAACACCTCATGCAGAAGCCTCGGAAACTACTCAGGCAGTCTCTCAGATCGGGCGAACTACGGTGCCTTTTGAATCGAACGCAACAGAAATGGTTTTTCCACGCTCCCGTCACTTCACGCCAAATGACCTCATAACTGATCCTGAGCTGGGAAGTCGCCGTGACCGATCATTTGTTGATGCCGTTAGCGCGCAGCTGACGCAATTGGGCATAGCAACCGGAGCGCCTTTTATTCAGGAGCGCTTGCAAAGAATTGGATAACGCCCGCTGCCGCGCGCCGGCGTCGATCGAACAATTCACTCAATATAACAGCTGCTATTCTGAAAGTTCTGTTAGTCAGTTGAAGTTATAATCTCTGTTTTTCGCTGGGTGATATTGATAATGACCGGCATCGCCGCAAATGCCGCAAGCAAGAGCACGTAGATCGCTCCGGCCGGTGTTTTGTACGTTTCAAGTATCTGTGTCGAGGTCAGTTCCCGCACATACAGTCCAACCGCCAAGTCCGCCAACTGCTGCAGGACGAGCGCACCAATGCCCATCGTAGCGAGTGCGGTTGCCGTCATGGGCAACTGCAGTTTCCGCGGTAACCAGCGCGCCGCCAGTATCATCGCCGCGAGCAGGAGCGGCGCTTCGCACAGAACCGCAACCGTGCTTCCAACCACGGGTTCAACGATCGAAACCCGAATAGAACCGAGCAAAAAGCCAATGCCAAATACGATCGCGAAATACAGAAACGCTGCTTCCAACATTCGCAATAATGTTGAGTTTCCTCGCATCACGGTGCTGTCCCAAATAGCGCGCCTACGCCTGCGGTCATTGTCATGGCCAGCGCACCCCAAAATGTGACACGTATCGCGCCCGTTAACTCGTCGGCACCGCCAGCTCGCGCCGCAGCAATCCCGAGGGCGGCGAGGCATACCAGAGAAGCAGTAGCAACTGATGGGATGAGGCTCGGAACCGAAACGATTGTTGCCACGCCTAATGGCAATGCAGCACCCACAGCGAAACTGGCAGCAGACGCCAAAGCGGCTTGGATGGGTTTGGCGGTAAAGCTTTCAGAAATACCAATTTCATCGCGCGCATGCGAACCGAGGGCATCGTGGGCCATGAGCTGCGCAGCAACCTGTTTGGCAAGGTTCGGATCGAGCCCGCGCGCAACGTAAATCGCTGCCAATTCCTCATGCTCTTCAACCGGATGCGCGGCAAGTGCGATCCGTTCAAGCGCCAAGTCAGCATTTTCGGTGTCGGCTTGCGAGTGGACGGACACGTACTCACCGGCAGCCATCGCCATAGCTCCTGATATGAGCCCCGCAACACCGGCCACCAGAATGCTGTGACGGTCGGAGTTGGCTGAGGCTACGCCCAGCAGT
>JBBRVM010000314.1:0-5111 GCA_038246865.1 Burkholderiales bacterium | reverse complement strand
GGGGTACTGGCGACGGCAAAGTCGATACCGCTGTGCCGCTGGGCGACGATGCCCGCGCCGCAATGCTCAAGGAATTGAGCGAGCTGCAAGTCAAGTTAGCCGCTATGCAAGGCGAATCGCCACTGATCCTGCCGGCGGTTGACGCACAGGCCGTCGCGTCGGTGGTTGCGGATTGGACCGGCATCCCGGTCGGACGCATGGTGAAGAATGAAGTGGAAGCGATTCTCAAAATCGCGGACACTTTGAATCAACGTGTGATCGGTCAGCGCCATGGTCTCGACATGATTGCCAAGCGCATTCAGACCAGCCGCGCCAAGCTTGACAACCCGAACAAACCCATTGGCGTGTTCATGCTGGTCGGGCCATCGGGCGTGGGCAAGACTGAAACCGCCCTCACACTCGCCGAGCAGTTGTACGGCGGCGAGCAAAATATGATCACGATCAACATGAGCGAGTTTCAGGAGGCGCACACCGTCTCAACGCTTAAGGGCGCGCCGCCGGGCTACATCGGATACGGCGAAGGCGGTGTGTTGACCGAGGCAGTACGGCGCAAGCCCTATAGTGTGGTATTGCTCGACGAAGTCGAAAAAGCGCACCCGGATGTGCACGAAATTTTCTTTCAGGTGTTCGACAAGGGTGTCATGGAGGACGGCGAGGGCCGCACGATTGACTTCAAGAACTGCGTCATCATCCTGACTAGTAACGTCGGTAGCGAGCTCATCATGAGCATGACTCGCGACCCTGAGTTAATGCCGCAGCCCGACGATATCGCCAAGGCATTACGCGAGCCCCTGCTCAAAGTCTTCCCGGCTGCATTACTCGGACGTATTCAAACGGTTCCTTACTATCCGCTCTCAGACGAAATGCTTGGCAACATCATTCGCTTGCAGTTGGGTCGCATCAAAAAACGCATCGCGGAGAACCACAAATCCGAATTCTCGTTCACAGACGAAGTGGTGCAATTGATCGCATCACGCTGCACGGAAATTGAGAGCGGCGGCCGCATGATTGACGCGATTTTGACCAACACAATCCTGCCGAAATTGTCAGAGGAATATCTAAAGCGAACCATCGAAGGCAAGGCGATGAAAAAAATTGCGCTGTCTGTCGCGTCGGGGGACTTCGAATACGTCTTTGATTGAGAACTGTGACTCGGGACGACTCGCGCGTCCCTTCAATCATGCCGCGCAAAAGCCCTGTCAAAAAATCTAACGTCAAAATAGAACCTCCTGGCATGCGTGCGCCTGTACCGGCGCAACGGGAGGTTGACCTTTCTCTGCCGCAGGCCATTGAATTGGTGCGAGGGTTATTGGCGAATGGCAAATTGGCAAACGCGGAGCACATGCTTGACGCGGTATTAGTCGCGATGCCAGAGGAGCCTGACGCCCTGCATCTTGCTGGCGCGTTACGCGATCTGCAGGGACGAACGGCCGAGGCGCTTTCGTTGATTGACCGATCAATCGTGTTGAAGCCGGAGGATCCGGGCCGATGGAACGACCTCGGCAACGTTCTGGCGAAGCTGAAACGTCGAGAGGACGCAATACTGGCCTACAACAAGAGCGTTTCGCTTGCTGGCGAAACTCAGGCTGCTGCGGCTGCTTATAACAACCTCGGCTCGATGCATGTGGCGGTCGATCTGCTGGCGGCGGAGCGCTGTTTCCGCCGTGCCACCGAGGTTCAGCCGGATTTCGCGCATGCGCTTTACAACCTCTCACAAACGCTGATCGAATTGGGTCGGATCGAGGAGGGCGTTGATGTTTGTGGCCGTGCGATTGTATTGATGCCACAAAACGCGTCCAGAGAACATGTTGCCCGGGCCTACATCCACTTGGGGCGTACCGAAGAAGCTATTGTGCACTACCAAAAGTGGCTCTCAGAAGAGCCCGATAATCCGATACTCAAGCACCATCTCGCGGCACTAATGCAGCCAGATCACTCCGAGCGCGCCAGTGACGCATACGTTGAATCGGTGTTTGATCGCTTTGCCTCGTCGTTCGATGCAAAGCTCGCCGATCTTGAATACCACGCGCCGGAGCATGTGCGCGAGGCGATGGTCGCTTTGCATCCCGATAGAAGGGGCGATCTCGATATTGCCGATGCCGGTTGCGGCACGGGTCTTTGTGGTCCGCTCATTCGGCCCTGGGCAAAACGCCTCAGCGGTTTTGACTTGTCGGGCGGCATGCTGATTGGTGCTGAAGCTCGCAACGTTTATAGCGATCTGCATAAAGCCGAGCTGGTCGCTTTTCTAAACGAACATCCAGACGAGTTTGACGTAGTCATCTCGGCCGACACGCTGTGCTATTTCGGCCAACTCCACGACGCGATGCGAGCGTCGGCAAAGGCATTGCGTCCCAACGGTCACGTTATCTTTACCGTCGAAGCGCTGGATGACGACAGCTCGCCACATCGGTTGTTGACGAGCGGTCGCTATTCACACAGCTTGCCGCATGTTTCAGTGGCAGCCACTACATCCGGTCTACGCATGTTGGCGATACGGCGCGTTAAATTGAGAGCGGAAGCTGGGCGACCGGTGATGGGTTGGCTGGTGACGCTACATCGTCCATGATCACGGTTGACGCTTACTGAAGCGCACGTCTGTGCCGACCAATATTGCCATGTCAGAAGCGGGCGAGGAAGATCGCTTGAGACGCTTACTTCAAGGCGAACCAGAGAGCGTCTTTGCTCTGCTTGCACTTGGGCGATTTTTGGTCACGCATTCACGTGACCGTGAAGCAGCTAGTTTGTTCCGCCGTGCAATGCGAATTGACTCCGCTGATGTCGATGCGCGTTTTTTTCTCGGTGAGTTGCTGCATGCCTACGTTGAAAATCGTGAAGAAGCCGTATCCTTACTGCACGGGGTGCTAACGACCGATCCTGATCGCGTTGCCGCTTATCGACCGTTGGCGTGGTCCCTGCTGAAGCAGGACAAGCGCGCTGAGGCTATCGCCGTGCTGCGCGACTGGGTTAAAGTTGCGCCCGGCGATCCGACGGCGCTGCACTTGCTCGCGGCGTATTCGCATGAGGCCGTACCCAAGCGTGCGACCGACGATTTTGTGCGAAAAACGTTCGACGACAGCGCTGATTATTTTGATGCATTACTGCGAAACACACTGCACTACTGTGCGCCGGAAGTGTTGATGGCTGCGCTGCAACCGAGCTTGCCTCTGGCAGACGCATCAGTTTGTGATTTCGGTTGTGGCACGGGGCTATGTGCGCCGTTGCTTAGGCCTCTGGCGAAAAGATTGGTGGGCGTTGATCTATCTGGACGCATGATCGAAAAGGCCAGAGCTTTGTCACTTTACGACGCGCTATTTGTCGCCGAAGGAACCGCTTTTTTGCGCGCTCGCCTTCATGCGCACGATCTGATTTTTGCAGCTGACACGCTGGAGTACTTTGGCGCGCTGGACGAACTGATGCAAGCTGCGTTCGCTGCAATGCGGGACGCTGGCATTTTTGCATTCACCGTTGAAAAGCAACCCGATGATCGAGGCGCCGGTTTTGATCTTGGTGACACCGGGCGTTACCGTCACAGTGCAGCTTACGTGCTCGAGGAGTTGTCTGAAGCAGGATTTGTGAATTTCGATCTGAATGAGGCCACCGTGCGAATGGAGGCCGGACGCGCGGTTGCAGCCCTCGTTGTCATCGCCCACAAGCCGTCCGACTCTCGATGATGTGCCGCATGCGCTAAGCTCGCAGCACAACTATGGCGTTAGGTACCATCATTTTTTCCGCGCTGTCCCAACAGCCGAGCACCGCGCGTGCTTTGGTGCTGATGGGCGGTGGTGCACGTACTGCCTATCAGGTCGGCGTTCTGAAGGCCATGGCCAGCATGCTGGCGCAAACCGGCAAGTTGCCTGCGGATCAGTTTCCATTTTCGGTGTTGGTTGGCACGTCAGCCGGTGCTATAAACGCTGCTTGTCTTGCCGGGGAAGCCGAGGTTGGTTTTCGGGCGTTCGATGATCTGGCGATTTTCTGGCAGAAGATGCGTTCACACGACGTTTATCAACTCAATAAAACGTCGGCCAGCTCATGGTTGCCCGGCAGCAACAAGTATCTCGCCGCTCTGAATCTTTCCCGTGGCGCGCTGGCGCATGGCGCGATTCTCGACAATGCACCGTTGGCTGACACGCTAAAAAAAGCGGTCTCGTTTGCTGGGATAGACCGAGCGCTCGCCACCAACATTCTCTCGTGCGTTGCGGTCACTGCGTCTAGCTATTCGAGCGGTGTGCACTGGACGTTTTGTCACGGCAAAGACGACGACCAATCGCAGACCTGGAGTCGTCCTGGACGTCGCGCCGAATTTCAGAACATTGGCGTGGATCACCTGATGGCGTCTAGCGCCATTCCGTTTGTTTTCCCGGCGATTCCGATCACGGTCGATGGCCAGGGTGAATTTTTCGGCGACGGCTCCATGCGCCAGATCTCACCGCTGTCGCCAGCGATGCATCTGGGGGCGGATCGCATCATGGTGATCGGGGTGGGGCAGCCTAAACGCTCGGGGTTGGCCGGGGACGCGCCAACGCAGGTGAGGCCCGGTTTGAGCGCAGTCGCTGCGCACGCGATGGCGAGCGTTTTTCACGACACTCTACAAGCCGACGTGGAGCAGGCTCAGCGCGTTACTGAGACGTTGAAGCAGCTACCGCCCTCGGTTGCCTCGGTGTTGCCCTATCGACCGGTTCGGGTGTTTGCAATGCAGCCGTCGCAATCGCTTGATGCATTGGCGCTGAAACACGCTAAGGACATGCCGCTGGCGACACGCAAGGCGCTGGGCGGATTGATCAGCGACGCCGGTGGCGCGTCGCTCGCAAGCTATCTGTTGTTCGAGCCGGATTTCATCAACGCGTTGATCGGATTGGGGCAGCGCGATGCCTATTCGAGGGCGGCCGAACTACTGGAGTTTTTTACGTAGGGCAGCAGCCTTACACTCGAGCACCGGATCAATAACCGGGGCCGCGCACCTGCCGGGCCGCGCGGTCATACGCCCGCTTGAACTGCGCCATCTCTCGTTCCGAAACTTCGGAACCGTAGGCACGATCCGCACGCAACATTGAAACATACATGCGTTCGCAGTTGGTTTCGTCGCCGCCCTGACAATAGCTTACCGCCAGATT
>JBBRVM010000313.1:0-5111 GCA_038246865.1 Burkholderiales bacterium | reverse complement strand
CGGTAGCCGTTGAGCTTCAGCGTGCGTACTAAGTTGTCTTCAAACAGATAGGTGCGCAGGTTGCCGATATGCGCATAGTTGTAGACCGTCGGTCCGCAGGTGTAGAGACCGACCTCACCGGGTTTCAGTGGCGTAAACACTCGCTGTGAGCGCGTCCAGGTATCGTAGAGTTCGAGCGGCATATCAGGCAGAAGAAAGGTACAAAAAAGGCTGCGCAAGGCAGCCTTTTAGTGAATGGAAACGACTCGCTAAAGGCAAACGAGCGCAAGCCCCTGAAAGGGGCAGAAACAGGCGCGACAGCCGCGAATCGTCTTTTTCATA
The DNA here is from genome assembly GCA_038246865.1 of Burkholderiales bacterium. Taxonomy (GTDB): domain Bacteria; phylum Pseudomonadota; class Gammaproteobacteria; order Burkholderiales; family Casimicrobiaceae; genus Casimicrobium. The sequence continues at coordinate 4,790 of JBBRVM010000313.1, read as the reverse complement.
TGCGATGCAGTTTAACTTAGATGGAAAAACCTAGTCCGGCACGCAGAAAGCGACGCGCGACACTACCCAACCGGCCGCAGCCATGCGATTGAATTCAGCATTGTCGAGCACAGTGCGCAGGTTGAAGCCCAAGCCGTCCTCGCGCATCATTTCATAAGCTGGGACGCTACCGACCGTGCAGCCAAAATTATTCGGGAACGAAGCCTGAAACACCATGCCATCAACCGCCCAACCCGAATTCGCCGCATAGGCTTTGCAATCTTCGGTGCTGGCGCTGTACACATAAGCGCCGCCATTGACCAATCGCGCGCGACACACAGGCTGCGCCAGCGCGATCACGTTAAATTGCGCCGTGAAGCTGAATGTGTCCATCGACAGCCCCGTTCGCGTCCATGCGCCACCGCGCACGCCGCCGAGCATTTCCATCAACTCGATCGGGTCGTTGATCAAGGCATAGCGTCCGGTCACACCGTCACGCAATTCGATTAGACGCGTGCGATCCGGCGTCACTGCGACGTCCATCGCGGAACGCGTAGACGTCACGCTCGATACGGCGTTTGATGCATCGAGCAATCCTGTGCCACATGCACCCACGGCGACCGCACAATCGGAACCGGTCGGAAACGTGCGGGACGCTGCACGCAAGCGATTAAGTACTTGTCCCGGCGTCAGCGTCGGGTCGCGCGTCAGCATCAGGGCGACGACACCGGCCACATGCGGCGCAGCCATGCTGGTGCCCATGTAGGTCGCGTAGCTGGGCACGCCGGGCAGCGTGATGCCGCCATTCAACGTCGAAATGATGCCTGGCAAATTGCCCGAATCGCCGCCCGGTGCAGAGATCGAAATTGCGCGGCCAAAATTGCTGAAGCTCGACAAATCACCCAATAAATTTGACGCCGCGACCGCGACAACGCCTTTACAGTTAGCTGGCGCAAAACCGGACACCAGCGTCGCGTCATTACCCGCAGCAACGACGACTACTGCACCACGCGCCAGCGCGCCGTCGACCGCCGACTGTTCGTTGGCGCTGCACGGGCCGGTTCCGCCGAGGCTCAGGTTCAACACACGCGCCGGATTGGGATTGTTGGGCACGCCAGCAACCGGTACGCCCGCCGCCCAGCGAATCGCATCCGCGACGTCCTCAGCCGTGCCGCCGCAACGACCCAGGGCGCGCACCGGAACGATGCGTGCGTTCGGCGCGACGCCCGCCATGCCGTCGCCGTTGTTGGTGCTCGCAGCAATGATGCCCGCGACGTGGGTGCCGTGCCATGAGCTCATGAAGTCATAGGCGCCGCTACCGCAATCGAGCGCATCGTCGAAATCGCCACCGTCGGTAGGGTCGCTATCGCGCCCGCCACCGTCATTGGCAATGAACGTGCTGCTGACCATGTCGTAGCCAGACATCCGCTTGGCGTCGAGATCGGGATGTGAACGAATGCCGGTGTCGATGACGGCCACGGCGACCGAGCCCGACGGCGTCGCGTCCCAAGCTTTCGCAGCGCGAATGCCGCCAACGCCTTCGCCCAGCGCCCATTGCTGACCATACATGGTGTCATTCGGAATCCATTGGTGACGGAACACGCGGACGCGTTCCGCGGTCGCCACCCCAGCATCGGCCGTCGCCGCCGCGGCAACCGCTGCAAGCGAAGCCGATGTCGTTCCGGCAGGCAGCACGACCATCGCCCGGTTGCCTGCTGTTACCCGTTTCAGTTTCAACGCCTGACCAGTTTTTGTCGCGAGCCGCTCTACCGTCGTCGCCGCAGTCGCCGGGTTATTCAACGTCAAGGCCAACATGCGACCGTGGTATTCAGTCTCAGGGGCTTTGGTTGTCAATGGCGCATCAATTGTCGCCACCTGAGCCCACAGCACGCTGCCGCGTTCACGCAAAGCAATCGCCGCTGCGTTCGCCTGCGTGTCACTATTGACCGTTAGAGTGTAGCTGCCGTTGGCGCCGCGGGTTGGCGAAGGCAAGCCGAGGGAAGACGCCATCTGGTTGGCCATGCGCTGCTCGCGCCCCTTCAACTCAGGATTCAGCTTGAAATCAATGGTGGCGGCAGTAGCGAGGTTAGAGACAGAAGCGGCGATCGTTATCCCCGCGAGCGCCGCCAGCGAAACAATCCGGTGCACGCGGGCGCCATAGGGTACATGCGTAGAACGCCGCGTTGAAACAAGTTGTGTTGCACCAAGCTTCGCCATCGTCTTCTCCATCGCTGTCATGCTTTTGTCGCCTCGCGTCAAAGACCCAAGCCCGCTCACCGCGCTCAGCACAAAGTGTGCTTGAGACGTACGCGGGACTCGTCCTGAATCTACAAAATTGCTTGAGAAGTGTATGCCAAGAGCATGATTTTGCAAAGCAAAATGGCGGAAATTTGCAAGGCAATGTAAAGCATCGGATACGTTACAGCTTTTTTATGGAATGGCGTCTTATCTCAGCCTGCGTCCATAAAATGACTTAGCTCGACCTGTGCAGTGAATCGCGCCACACCCCGCTAAATGGTAGTTGCAGGTAAAAGTTGACGCCTTGAGGCCGAGTACGCAACACGGCCCCAGCCACACAGCCAACCCGCATTGACTGTCGTTCAATCGTAGGATATACAGGCGTCCATATCCCCCCTCCAGTGTGCGACACATCCATGCCAACCGACAGCCATTTCGCGTCGCTTCAAGATCAATCGATTGCCGCTGTTTACGGTGCTGCAAGTGGTGAGCGATCCTGGGAGAGTGCGCTGAGCCAGGTCATGGATTGCCTGAGCGCCCGCGGTGGGCAAATGGTGGGGATCAATTCGAGCAATGGCGGATTTAATTTCACGTTCGGCTCGGCAGGTGTAAGCGGGGACCTAGAGCTGGAATACATTCGTCACTATCATCAGGTCGACCCTCGAATCCCTCTCTTGATGAGTCGTCCGCTGGGCCAGTGGCTCATTGATCAAGACGAATTTCCTGTAGACGTGTTTGACAACAACCCGTATTACCGGGATCTGCTCACATCAGAGAACTGCCGCTGCACAGCTACAGTCAGGCTTTACGAAGATGTACATGAGATTGTTTTGCTTGTTGCAGTCATGCCGCGCGACAGCGCTGGCTTTGGCGTAGCGCAAAGGGAGTATCTGCGCGTCATCGTGCCGCACTTGATGGAGGCGGTCAGACTTTTTCGCAAAAACCGCAAACATGCCACCGCCGACGTCGCCGCGCGAAAACTCATCGAGCACATCAAGCGCCCCGTCGTGGTCATCAACGATGCGCGCGCGATCTCATTGGCCAATCGTCAGGGACTGGCCCTCCTGGAGCGCCGTGAAGTGTTGTTCGAGCGTGACGGCCATCTTGCAGCTACCCGGGCTGATGACGAATTTGCGCTCACCTGCGCCATAGCGGATTTGCGCCGCACGATGAGCAAGGGCGTTGCGGGCGAGCGCGCGTTGGTGCGTCTGCGCGGTGGCCAACGCGACTCCTTCGCTGTCAGCCTTATCGCCTTCGATCCACCAACGTCAATGCACGCGTTCGGCATTCACAGGCAGTTCATGCTGAGCGTTCACGGCAGCCCGTCCATGCCCGAACCCGACCCCTATCTTTGGCAAGCCGCATTCGACCTCACGCCCGCCGAGGCACGGCTCGCCACGCTCATCCTGCAAGGAAACTCCTGCGTGGCTGCCGCGCGAATTCTCGGCGTCGCACACAGCACCGCGAACTTTCACCTCGACGCCGTATTCGTGAAGACAAAGACGTCAAGACAGGCGGATTTGGTTCGAGTGTTGACCTTGACGCTGGATTGAAATTCGCAGCAGTCCGTCCGGTTTAGATCTTGCAAGCTCCTCACCCGCTCGCGCAAGCGGGGCGGGTCGGAGTGAGGGCGGTACTGCCGAACGCCCTCGCCGCAGGAAAGAACTTACGGTAACAACGTTGCCAGATACGCCTCAATCGCCACGACGGTCGACCGAGATGCACCAACACCCACAACGCCAGTGATCAACGCATCGCCACGCACACCCGACATGTAGCGAATCAGCAACAAGCCATCGGTCAGCGGACTGAATTGATTGTCGCCGTCAATATCGAGCAACGGACGAATGTCGTCAAGATACGCGGCAACTTGCGCGGGATCAGTGCGCAGAGAACCGCCCGTCGTCAAACCGGACGTCACAGCGCTTCCGGTCAGCCCTGACAAATAGCGAGCGATCAGCGCGCCGTCCACGGCGGCGGTAACTGTGGGCCCATCCGCGACGGCGAGCGGCTGCGTGAGGCTCGGTTGCAACACGTAACCGGTTGCCGTAGTGCGATAACCGACCGTGCCGTCACCGATCTGGCCCCCCTGATTGTCACCCCAGCATTTCACGGCACCGGTACTAAGCAGTGCACAGTTGAATTGGGTTCCGACGGCGATGGCAATGACACCGCTAGTCAATCCAGGGACGTCTCCCGGCGTGTTACGGGAAACGATTGACCCATCACCGAGTTGACCGTAGTAGTTAGCCCCCCAGCACTTGACTCCGCCCGTGGCCATCAGCGCGCAAGCGTGAGCACCGCTCACCCCAATTGCTGTGGCCGCCCCACCCAGCCCCAATATGGTCACTGGCGTTGTTCGATTGATGTTGGTTCCATCACCCACAGCACCGGAAGAGTTGTCACCCCAGCACTGCACTGCGCCACCCGTCATCAGAGCACAAGACGCGGCGCCAACCGCGACCGCGATGACGCCTGAAGTCAGCCCGGATACATCAGCAGGCACAGATCGACTCGTCGTGCTGCCGTCGCCAAGTTGTCCGGAGTGGTTATCACCCCAGCACTTGACGCCG
>JBBRVM010000312.1:0-5116 GCA_038246865.1 Burkholderiales bacterium | reverse complement strand
CGTGTTTCATCACGACGACACGTTCTTTGAGGCCTTTTGAGCGTGCTGTGGTCACGTAATCCAGCTTCACAACATCAAGCGCCGCCGAGCGCACGTAGCGCGTCCATGAGGCCGCCTGAAACAGCGCGAGTACGGTGACCGGCATGATGGTCTGCTTGAAATGATCCCAGTAAAAGTGCCATCCGGTTGATGTAATGTCAGCGCGATACACAAACGGCAGCCAGTCAAGCTGAATCGAAAACACCAGAATCAGCAGGAGTCCGGTGAAGAACGTCGGCAAAGAAAAACCTACGAAGGTCAGCGTGTTGGCGATTTGGTCGAACAGGGAATAAGGACGCGTTGCGGCATAAACACCAACCGGCAGTGCGATCAGCAGAGCCAGAATCTGCGACGAACCTACGACGAGCAATGTCGTCGGCAAACGCTGCAAAATGAGCGTATCCACGTTGATCCGGCTGGCGAACGAGAATCCCCAGTCGCCTTGCAGCATGGCGAACAACCAGCGGAAATAGCGCACCATTACCGGGTCGTCCATCCCGAACTTTATTCGCAGGTTTGCTGCGACTTCAGCCGGGATGTTCGGGTTAGAAACAATGTCGCCGAACGGGTCGCCCGGCGCTAGCGCCAGCACCGTGAAAAGCACGACGCTGATGCCCAGCAAACTGGGCAGGGCAATCAGCACTCGGCGCAGGACGTACGTCCCGGACAATGTCATGCGCGCATTACCGGACTAGGCTTCGCGATACCAGTCTTGCAGCGCCCAAAAATCGCTGTCCCAACCGCTCTCCGAGAATCGGAGTTTCAGGTTGGCGGCGCGTGCGCGCGGACGAGACACGACCGGAATGACCGCGTGATCCTGCACGACCATATCGTTCATTTTGATGTACATCGCGGCTCGTTTAACCGGATCAAGCTCGCCCTCGCCAGCACGGTATAGCTTGTCGTATTCCGGGTTTGACCAGCGTGTGCTGTTTCGGCCCTGCCATTTATTGGCCTTGGTTGAGAATTCCCACGAGACAAATTGATTCATGAAAATTTCGGCGTCCGGCGCGTTCATGGTCGTGGTGTACATCTGCAAGTCAGAGTAGAGTTTGGTGTACGTGTCAGGGTTGCCTACGTCAGACGAGAAAAACACTGCACCGGTGATCGCTTTGAGCTCGAGCTCAATGCCCGCTTTTTGGCACGCCTGTTTCACGATGGCCTGTGTCTTTTGGCGCGGTTGATTGACCGAGGTCTGGTAGACGAACTTGAGCTTTTTGCCGCCCTTTTCGCGAATGCCGTCACTGCCTTTCTTCCAGCCAGCCGCTTCAAGTACCGAAATGGCCTTGTCGACGTTGAACTCTGGCTTGTTCGCCGTCGAGCGCAAGCGCGGTGGGTTGTTAATGAAGTCTGCAGTGGCTATCCCAGCGCGACCATAGATAAATTGCTGCACTGATGCGCGATCAATCAACAGCGATAGCGCCTGACGTACCGCCGGATCGGTGAGAACAGGGTGCTTTGTTTTGATGCTTGAGCGCTCGCCGTCGACTTCGAGGTTAGGGTCGGTGAAGTTGCACTGGATGAACTCGATGTCACCGCTTGGAATGATGACGACTTTACCTTTGCCGCCGACTTCGAGTTTGACCAGAATTTCGTCTTCGACCTGCAAATTCCACGCGAAGTCATATTCGCCGGTTTGCAACACAGCGCGTGCAGCGGATACGGCATCGCCGCCGCCTTTCATTTCGATCGAATCGAAGAACGGCTTGTTCGCCTGGTGGTAGCTCGTGTTGATCGTGCCGCGAACCATGTCGCCCGGCGTGAAGTCGGTGAATTTGTAGGGACCGGTGCCCACAGGCTTTAAGTTGTTTGGCGCTTCGCGCGATTTGGCACCTTTGTACGCTTCAAACAAATGCTTGGGAATGATCGAGCCCTGCGCACCACCCACAAAGGGTGTCGCCCAAAACGGCGTGACCTTGTTGAAGGTGATCTTCACGGTGTGGCTGTCGATTGCCTCCACCTTCATATCCTTGTACGAGCCAATCGATACCGCAGCCGTGGCAGGATCAGACGCGTACTCCCAGTTGAAGACGACGTCAGCTGAGGTAAACGGCTTGCCGTCGTGCCAGGTCACGCCGCGCTTCAATTTCCAGATGACGGTCTTGCCGTCCTTTGAAAGCCCGCCATTTGTGGCAGAGGGAATTTCGGCAGCCAGATTGGGTATCAGATTGCCGTCTTTGTCCCAGCTGGCAAGCGGTTCGTAAAAAATGCGTGACCCGTCCTGATCTTTGGTGCCGGTTGCGAAGTGCGGGTTCAGCAGCGTCGCGCCCTGCCACCACAGCACTCTGAGCGCCCCGCCACCGCCGCGCTTGGTCGGCTTGTAGGCCGATGGTGTTTGTGCCTGAGCGATGCCAGCGTTCAACAACAGGTGACCGGCGAACGGCGCTGCGAGGCCCAAGCTCACCATTTTCGTCATGAAGTCGCGACGTGCCAGTTTGCCCTCTCGTACGTCCTCAATCAGACCGCGAATATTCTGTTCATTCATGTGTGTGTCCTTCGATCAGTGTGTTGTATTGGAAGTAGCTGAGTGGCGGCTAGCTTCGGATTTTTCTACCAGGCGACGATGGTAGCAACAATGTTCGCTTCCGTCATGGTGGGCTACCCGTATGATTTTTTCGATGATTGGAGCGCGCTTAAAAGTGAGCAACTTTAGCCTGAAACGACCCTTGCGTGGGGGCTCCACACTGTTTTTGTATAAAACCGATAAAGTCATAAAACGCGCAGTAGCCCTCGCGAAGCCGTCATCACGGCGTAAAGTTGCTGCCTGGCAGTTACCTCAGCGGAGCCGCGAGTCTACGCCGAGACTGGCACCATGCCGCCCAGCTTTTCGGTGATTTCTCTCCCCGTATGAGCAACAAGCGGGCCAAGCTTCAAAATGCGCTCATCGGTTAATCGTGCAATCGGGCCCGCTAGCGAAATGGCACCAATCGGCTCGGCGAATTCATCAAAGATCGGCGCGGCTACGCAGCGTAAACCCATCGCGTTTTCCTCATCGTCGTAGCTGTAGCCACGCGCTCTGATCGTCGCGAATTGGGCGCGCAATTTTTGCGGATCGGTGATCGTTTTTGTCGTGAGCTGCACCAAATTGGCGTCACGCAGTACGATGGCCAACTCGTCTTCGGGCAGCGCCGAAAGCATCGCCTTGCCGGAGCCGCTGGCATGCGCAGGGATGCGCGAACCGAGCCGCACCAGCATGCGCATCACCTCATGGCACTGCACTTGTCCGATAAAGCAGGCGTAGGTGCCGTCAAGGATTGAGAGGTTAGCGGTCTCGCCAGACGCCTCCATCAGTTTTCTCAAATAAGGATGGCTCTCGCCCACAAAATCGCGGTTGGAAACGAATGCGCAACCCACTCGATAAGTCTTTAACCCGACATACCAAAGCCCTGAATCCTTAGCCTGAGTCACGAAGCCCATATCGGCCAGCGTGTTGAGCAGGCGGTGCGCCGTGGAAGGCGGCAAATCAGCGCGGCTGGAAATTTCAGTAAGCGTAATGCCGCCTTCGGAGTCAGCCAGCTTCTCCAGCAGTGTGAGGCCGCGCGTGAGGCTCTGGACTCCGCCGCTGCCGCTCGCGCCAGCGACGTCAATTTTGCCTCGACGCTTGATCGCAAGGCTGGGGTTAGCCGGGTCGGATGGGGAGGCAACGCGTGGCGGCATGGGATGGATCGTTGCAGGAAGCGGGGAGTGCAGTTTATCCAATCGTGCGCCGGACTGGAACGAGATTGCGCTAGGTGGAAGCGGCCGCAGCACAACGATCCTCACCCGTGCGTCGCTGCCCGACGATAATCCACTGCATTGGTCGGCGTTGCCGACTCTTTTTTTGGAGATAGTGACGTGCTAAATCGTTACCTGGTGATGGCGCTGGCGCTGCTGATGGGGGCCACGAGCCTGACCGTTTCTGCGCAAAACAAGAAACGAATCGACCGTGCGGCCGACCTGCCGCGCTTTTCTTACCCCGTGACTGGAAATCTGGAGCAACTGGTGCGCGACGACGTTGCGTTTGCCAAGCTCGCGGTCGCTGTGCGCAGAGATATTGAATCAGTGCTCGCCGAGTACGACATTGCAGACAAAGCTTCCGAGCGGCAGTTGCTGGGCGTTCTGACGCAGCTGGATTATCTGGAGGGCAAATATGACGCAGCATTGAAGCGCACGGCGCAAATTCGCGCGTTGCAGGACAAGCCCGCTGACAAATTGCTCTTCGGCATGCAAATGCGCGCGATGGTGGCGGCAAGGCTTTCGGGGCAGACTGCGGGTGACGCGTTTCAAAAAGTTATCGCCGAAAAAATGGCGGCCGAGCTGAAAGCAATGCCGTACGCCGTCATTTCCAACGACGTGAAAAGCAGCAAAGGCCGGGTTGAAACGGCGGGTGAGACTCTGGTGCTCGGCGGCGTCCGTGAGGTGTTGCAGCCGACCGTCGACAAGACGGGCGTACTAGGTTCCGAGCAGGTGCCGCGTCTGATTGGTGCCCGATACGGCTTGCTGGTGCAGCTGCCGCTCAAGAAGACGCTGATTGACGTTTACACGACGTACCTGAACGCAAACAAAGTTGAAAAGAAGGATATCTGGGCTGCGCGGAATATTGACTTGCCTGCCGGACGCGGTTACGCGCCAGTGCCGGTCGCGGTGTGGGACAGCGGTGTCGATTCCGCGCTATTCCGCAACCAGATGTTGCTCGACGCCAGCGGAAAGCCTGCGTTAATTGCGTTCGACAAATGGGCGAATCCGGCGACTGGCGAACTGTTTCCGATCCCCGCTGAACTGCAGAGCAAACTTCCGAAAATGAAGTCGCGCAGTAAAGGTTTGTCTGATCTGCGCTCGAACATTGACAGCCCCGAGGCGAGCGAAATCAAGCAATACTTGTCGAACCTCAACGCGAACGAATACAAGAGCGCGATCGAAGAGATATCACTGACGGGCAACTACGAGCATGGCACCCATGTGGCAGGTATAGCCGTGGCCGGCAACCCGTATGCGCGCCTGGCGATCGCCCGGATATCGTTCAACGAAAAGCTGTTGCCAGAACCTTGTCCCAGCCGCGAGCAGAGCGCGAAAGAGGCGATTAACACACAGGCCTACG
>JBBRVM010000311.1:0-5158 GCA_038246865.1 Burkholderiales bacterium | reverse complement strand
GATCACCGGAACGGCGCTGTCACCCCGCATCAAACTCTACGCCGACCCGGATCGCACCGATACCGAAAAACTAGCCATGCTGGTGACTGGAAAAAGCTCCGACAACCTGAGTCGCGACGACACGGCGCTGGTGCAAAAAGCGGCATTCGCATTGCTTGCGGGCGACGGCGAAAGCATCAGTAGTAGATTCGGCCTCGACACGCTGGGCGTCGCCACCAACAGTGGCACGACGAAGGACACTGTAGTCACCGTCGGCAAGCAAATTTCAGATCGCCTGTATGTTGGCTACGAACGCGGCCTGAAGGCGACGACGGGAACCTTGCAGCTCATCTACCGCATCAACAATAACCTCAACATCCGCGCCCAATCCGGCGAAGAATCCGCGATTGATTTGTTCTGGACGCTGCGTTGGGACAACTCACCATTCGAGAAATCGAAGCGCTGAATCCCATTCAACTTTTTGCTGAAAGCCTTATTGTATTGGGGCTAAGCTCGCAAAACGTCGAAACCCGACTTTTGAGTATTACATGAAGTAGCTCCAGTGAAATAAGGGTTCCAGAGCAATATTTGAAAAAGCTGCTGCGAAATTAGTCGATCAATGTACGGCGTCAGCGCTTAGTTTCGATTGCCGTTGCGGCGGTCGTGAGCCCACGCTTTTTCAGCAAGGCATCGATCTTCGCCATCGCGTCCTCCCGCGCTTTCGGATCGGGCGCAACCGTGACGCCTTTGCTGCCATTGACGCCATTCGGCACCTCGGTTCGCACCCGCAACTTGCCCGCCGGGTTGTCGAAGTCGTGATAAGCGCCGGGGTAGAGGGTGATGGTTGCGGGTTGGTCGTTATTTTTGAGCCTCGCGACGAATGCCGAACACGGCGCAGCGGGCGTCCAGTCGTCAGCATCACCCATAAGCACAGTGAGTGGCGACGAAATTTTTGCCGGCGCGGAATCCTTTACAAACTGCGAGCAGCCGGGATAGAACGCAATCGCCTCAACGAATTTAACGTCATCGCTGAATTCGCCCAAAGGCGCGCGGTGCGTCAAGGTGTTGAGCACAGTCGAGCCGCCGTGTGACCAGCCGAGCAGCACGATTTTCTTCGCGTCGATTCCGGGCTGCGTTTTGAGCCACGCGTTCGCCGCCATCACGTCCTGCACGCGGTCAATTTGCCGGATAGTTCGCGACTGCATTTTTATCGTGCAGACTTCTTCAAAGCGACGCGACGTAAAACTTTCGGGTAACACCACCGCGATGCCGCGCTCAATGAACCAGTCTTTCGCCGCTTTGTGCCGTGCGTTCAGGTTGCGATTCGCTCCCAGCCCGCCGCACCCGTGCAGCAGAATCGCAGCGGCTCCGGTCGCGGTCTTGGCGTCGGGGGTGAACCACTGTGCGCGCAACGTTTTGCCTTCGCCGATGTGTTCGGCCGGGATTGTGATCAATTCAGCGTGAGCAAAGCCCGTGGTCAGAAAGCAGGCGGCGAGGAGTGCGGCGCGAATTGTTGGCATGGCTACACCAACACCGTATCGCCATCAGGCGGCAATTCGCGCGAGCGACCATCCGGCCCAATCGCCACATACGTCAATTCCGCCTCGGTCACCTTCACCACCACCGTGCCACGATTGCGCTCGGAATACACCTCAACATCCACCGTGATCGACGTGCGGCCAACGCGCTTGACCGTCGCGTAAAAACTCACCACGTCACCAATCTGCACCGGCTGCTTGAACAAAAATTCATTCACCGCGACGGTCGCGATTCGCCCCTTCGCACGTCGCACAGCGGGCACGCTGCCCGCCAGGTCCACCTGCGACATGATCCAGCCGCCGAAGATGTCGCCATTGGCGTTGGCGTCGGCGGGCATGGGGATGACGCGCAGCGCGAGGTATTTGTCGGTCGGGAGTTGCAACATGGAGGATCGTTGGGCGTGGGCATAAGCCGCATGTTACGGAATCTGATTCTCCGAATCTAGTCGGTATGAACGATCTCGGCGCCGTTCGGAAAGGGCTTTGGCCAGCGTGGGCGCGTGACCGCGGGTCTGCTTTGGACTGCAAGGCCGAGGCCGCAGCGCTCGGCAGGTAACAGGCACCCGCGTCGGCGGGCACCTTTGGCGAAACTAGCCCAGTTGCGCCAGCATGTTCTCGGCAAACGAGCAGTTTGCAGGGCCGACGCCTTCAACGTTGACTTGCTTCACAACGCCGTTGTCGACGAAGAGCGAGAAGCGCTGGCAACGAACGCCCATACCTTTGGCCGTGAGATCGAGCTCAAGGCCCAGCGCCTTGGTGAACGCAGCCGATCCGTCGCCCATCATGCGCACTTTGCCCGCGACGTTTTGCGTCTGGCCCCAGGCGCCCATCACAAAGCCGTCATTGACCGCCATGCAGACGATTTCGTCGACACCTTTGGCTTTGAGCGCATCGAAATTCTTGACGTAGCCGGGGACGTGCTGTGCAGAGCAGGTTGGCGTGAATGCACCGGGTAAGCCGAAGATCACGATCTTCTTGCCGGCGGCAAGAGCGGCGATGTCGACCGGCAGCGGGGGCATCGGGCAATTTTTTGCTTCGTCCTGACCGGCTGATTCGGTGAGGGTGGCTGCGGGGAGGTTGTCGCCGATTTTGATGGTCATGTTTGAATTTCCAAAGTTGTCATGTTGAGCGCAGCGAAACATCAGGTGGTGCTTGCGCTAGCGCCTTTTTTGGGCAGCGTTCGGGTGCCCACTGATCCTTAGCAAAGCTCAGGATGACAGCCAAATGGCAAACGGATTCTGCAATCAGCGAAAATTATCGCCGATATGAGTCACCTTCTTCCCTACAAGGCCTTTGCCGAGCATTTGGCCGACCTCGCGCGCCCCATCGCGAGGCGCTATTTCCGCTCTGAATTGACGATTATCGACAAGCCGGATGCGACGCCAGTCACGCTGGCGGACATGGAGATTGAGACGCGGCTGCGCGAAGAAATTGCGCGCGAATATCCGGCCCACGGCATTCTTGGCGAAGAGCACGACAGTGTGAATTTGGCGGCCGAGTGGGTTTGGGTGCTTGATCCGATTGATGGCACCAAGGCCTTTACTTGCGGTAAGCCGCAGTTCGGCACTTTGGTGGCCTTGACGCATCACGGTGAGCCATTGATTGGCGTGATTGATCAGCCGATTACCGATGAGCGTTGGGTGGGGGTGAAGGGTTCGGGCGCAACGTTTAACGGTGTGCCGATGCAGGTCAGCGGCAAACGCAAGCCCCTGTCTGAGACGATTTTGCTGGTCACCGCGCCTGAGCAATTCGCGGGTGATGGTGCGGCTGCGTTTGCGCGATTGAAGGCAGCTTGCAAGGGCGTGTACTACGGTGGCGACTGCTACAACTACGCGCTTGTTGCGTCCGGGCATGTGGATCTGGTCGTGGAGATGGGATTGAAGACCGTGGACTTTGCAGCGCTGGTGAATCCGATCATTGAAGCGGGTGGGGTGGCTTGCGATTGGGCGGGGCGGGAGCTTACGCTTGCAAGCGATGGGACGATTGTGGCTGCTTCGAGTCGAGCGCTTGCCGATCAAGTGCTGCGAATGCTTAACCGATGAAGTGGGTTGATCGTCCTTGTAGGAGCGGCTCTGCCGCGACCGTTGCACGAGCGATGTGTCGAGCCGCACGCGTAGGCGTTCGTCGCGGCGGAGCCGCTCCTACAAAAACGTGTCCCCCATGATCAATCCGCTCCTTCGTGCCCTCGTCGAACGTGAAGTAAAAAATCGCTTCCTCGGCGGCGTGCTCTCGCCGATATGGTGGCTGGCGCAGCCGTTGCTGTCGCTGGGTGTTTATGCGCTCGTGTTCGGTCTCTTCATGCGTGCGCCGGTTCCGGCGCAGTATGGCGACAGCTACGTCGCGTTTCTCGCGGTGGGTTTGTGGCCGTGGCTTGCGTTTGCGGAGAGTGTGACGCGCGGCGCGACGAGTCTGATTCAACAGGCTTCGCTCATTACAAAGACCGCGTTGCCGCGTGCCTTCGTGCCGTTGTCCACGGTGCTGGTGACATTCGCGCTGAACTGGTTGGCGCTAACGGTAATCGTGGTGCTGTTCGCTGCGCTTGGATTTCAGGTGCATTTGAGCGGAATTCTGTTCTCGCTGCCCGCATGGTTCGCGCTGTTCTTCGCGGCGCTCGGGTTCGCATGGGTCGTGTCCACCGCGCAGATTCTGGTGCGCGATATTGAGGGCGTTCTGGGGCCGCTGTTCATGTTGCTCTCGTTTGTGTGCGGTATTCAATATGGCGTGGAATCGATCCCGGCGGCGTATCGTGATGGCGTCATGGCGAATCCGTTTACGCACTTGATCGCACGCATGCACGACACCTATCTTTCAGGCGGGGGTGCTTCATGGGTGGACGCGATGCTGCTTGCGGGCGGCGTTGCGACTGCGTTGATAGGCTACGCTTTCTTCACGCGAGTTGCGCCGCATGTGGATGACTATTTATGAGCGAAGTCCTGCTCACGGCTTTTACAAATCGTGCGCCGCGTGTGGACGCTCGTCAATGAGCGAAGTCCTGCTCACGACTCTTACAAACCGTGCGCCGTGTGTGGACGCCCATCAATGAGTGAAATTCTGCTCACGGTCAGCCACGTCAGCAAAACGTTTCCGCGCATCGGGCGGCATGGCGCGGGCTTTGCGGCGCTGGCACGGCTGCTGATCGCGAAGCCATCGAGCGAAGGTTTTCACGCGTTAACCGATATTGATTTCACGGTGCGACGCGGCGAGTCGTTCGCGCTGGTCGGCGAGAACGGCGCAGGCAAATCAACGCTATTGAAAATCATCGCGGGCGTGCTGCAACCCAGCGCGGGAAGCGCCAAACGTATCGGCACGGTCGGCGCATTGCTGGAACTGGGCGCAGGCTTTCATCCCGAGTACACGGGCCGCGAAAACCTGAAACTATCAGCGGCGTTGCAGGGTTTGACCGGGGCTGCGTTCGACGCACAGCTCGATTCAATCATCGCGTTCGCCGACATCGGCGAACACATCGACGCACCGATCAAAACGTACTCCAGCGGCATGGTGGTGCGCCTCGGGTTTGCGCTGGTGACCGCGCTCAAGCCTGATCTGCTCATCACCGACGAAGTGCTTGCGGTGGGGGATGAATCATTCCAGAACAAATGCATCACCTGGATGGAGTGCTACCTCGCCGACGGCGGCACCTT
>JBBRVM010000310.1:0-5162 GCA_038246865.1 Burkholderiales bacterium | reverse complement strand
GCTCAGCAAGTTGCTGAAAATGTTGAAAATATTGATGTAGAGCGACAGCGTGGCCGAGATGTAATTGGTCTCGCCACCGGTGATGATTTGATTGATGTCATACACCAGCCATGCCGAGAACAGCCCGATAAAGAGCACCGAGCAGGCGCTACTGAGTGCAGGCATTTGCAGCACAATGCCGCCAATGGCAGCGACCAGGATCACGCCGAAACCGATCCACAGAAACTTGCTCATGCCGGTGAGCTGCGTTTTGATTGTGGAGGCGATGGTCGCCATTCCGGCAAAAATCAGCGCAGTGCCGCCGAAAGCGTAGGAAATCAGCGTCGCGCCATCTTTCATCGCCAGCACGCGACCGAGCAGCACGGACAGCCAGAACCCCATAAAGAACGTAAATGCGAGGAGCACCGCGACGCCGGCGCCGCTGTTTTTGGTGCGTTCAATGCCGTAGCTGAATGCCATCACCGATCCGATCAGGATCATAAAATTCATCCACCAGGGACCAAAACCCTTGAATCCGAGCGAAACGCCTAAAGCAGCACCTGCGATAGTTGGCACCATCGAGATTGCAAGTAGCAGGTAAGTGTTGCGCAGAACGCGGTTCTGTGAGCTGGCGAGCGTGCCGCCCGTTGAAATGTGAGTTACGTTGTTGATATCCATAAGATTTTCTCCTCCGAAAGACAAATTCGGGATGCTTTTAATGTAGGGGCAAACTGGGTCACTTGCAATCAGCAGAACCCGGAAATACATCGAAAATCGCGATGGATTGGCCATGAATTGGCTTGATCCGCGAGGGTTTCGAGGAGGGCGTCGAAATTTAGCCAAGCACGAAAGCTATTTTTGTGGCATGCTTGAGGTACGTGGAGTAGCGTGACAACGCTGTTCCTCGCGTTTGGCGAGTTTCCTGGTTCCCGAGTGTGAGCGCTGAGTCTTTCAGCATCGATACTGACGAGTCCTTGAAATCCGCGATTGTTTGTTTATCAAGGATAGATCTACACATTATGGGTAATCGTTTATTTGTGGGCAATATCAGTTTCCGCGCTACGCCGGAAATGATTCGCTCTGAGTTCGCTGAATTTGGCGAAGTGTCTGACGTTCATCTGCCGATGGATCGTGAAACGGGCCGCATGCGCGGTTTCGCTTTCGTGACCATGGGCACCGATGATGGCGCTCAAAAAGCCATCGCCGCCATGAACGGCAAGTCAATTGAAGGCCGTCCTCTGGTCGTCAATGAAGCACGTCCGGCTCCTGCCGGTGACCGTCCTCCCCGCGGCCCTGGTGGCGGTGGTGGTGGCGGCTTCCGTGGTCCGCGTACAGGCGGTAGCGGCGGTGGTGGTGGCGGCTACGGCGGCGCCGGTGGCGGCGGCGGTGGCGGTTACGGCGGTGGTGGCGGCGGCGGTCGCGGTAACTACTAAGCCAGTCTGAGTCGGGTTACGTCTCGTACGTAATTCGATTTCGCGACACTGCAAAAAAAGCCGGGTCTAATCGCCCGGCTTTTTTGTTTCCAGGCTCACTGATTGTGGTGCCAGCTCATCGCGTTGCGCCAGCGTTGGGAACAGACGGAACCACATGAGCGCAATGATGACCGTGCCGACGCCGCCCACGACGACCGACCCCACAGGCCCCAGCCACGCTGCGGTTGCGCCGGATTCAAATTCGCCCAGCTGATTGCTGGCACCGATAAACACCGAGTTCACGGCGCTCACCCGACCACGCATTTCATTCGGCGTTTCCAGTTGCACGAGTGATTGCCGGATCACCACGCTCACCATGTCTGCCGCACCTGTGATCGCCAGCGCAATCAGCGACAGCACAAAATTTTCTGACACTCCAAACACGATCATTGCCAAGCCAAAAATCGCAACCGCCGACATCAAAATTGGCCCAACGCGAGTCCGCAGCGGCCAGCGCGTCAGCACGACCGAACTCACCAGCGCGCCAATCGCAGGCGCACCGCGTAACAGCCCCAATCCCCAGGCGCCGACATGCAGGATATCTTTTGCAAACATCGGCAGCAGCGCCGTGGCGCCACCCAACAGCACTGCAAACAAATCGAGTGAAACCGCACCCAGCAATACTTTGCGCTGACTGATGAAAGCTACACCCGCCAACAGCGACGCAATCGTTGGCCGCTCGTAAGGCACGCGCAGGTGGCCGCATTTCAGCCGCAACGCCAGCACAATGCCGATCGTGAACAAGAGCGCGCAAGTCAGGTAGACCACGCTGGCACCCGCAACAAACAACAAGCCGCCAAGCGCCGGACCCGCGATGACCGCCGCCTGCATGCCGGACGCGCTGAAGGCCATCGCCCGCGGTACCAGCTGGGCAGGCACCAAAAGCGCGATCAAGGCCTGTTGCGCGGGCATCTGGAACGCTCGAGCGAGTCCTAGAACAACAGACAAGACGAGCAGCAATTCACGCGACAACCAGCCGATATGTGCGCTGCCACCAGCGCCTGAAACGGTGTAGCTTGCCAGCGCCAAAATCACCGCTACCAGCCATTGGCAGGCCATCGCTAATGCCACGATTCTGGCGCGATTGAAATGATCCGCCGCGTAGCCCGCGACCAGCGTAAACAACAATATCGGGGCGAACTGATACAGGCCGACCAGGCCCAGATCCCAGGCGCTGCCGGTCAATTCGTACATCTGCCAGCCCACAGCCACCATCAACATCTGGTTGGCCGCGGTTCCCGCCAGCCGTGTTAACCAGAAGCGCAGAAACGCGTGCTGTCGCAGGAGATCAGAAAATTTCGGCTCGGTCATTGCGCCTCAGCATAGCAGCGGCGAAACACTGAATGGCTGCACGAGAGCCCACTGCGTTAGGCTTGCAGCATGATGTATCTCGGCAAGACAATTGGCAACATTGGTGCCCTCACGGTCGCTACCTACAACATTCATAAGGGTTTCTCGCACTTTAACCGTCGCATGGTCGTGCATGACTTGCGCGACCGACTGCGCATGATGGGTGCGGACATCATGTTTCTTCAGGAGGTCGTGGGCCATAACGCACGTCACGTCGAGGCTCATCCGCACTGGCCCGACGAGCCGCAGCATGAGTTCCTCGCCGAGACGCAGTGGCCCGCTTCGGCGTACGCAAAAAACGCGGTGTATGCGCATGGCCACCACGGCAATGCCATCCTGTCGCGGTACCCAATGATTCGCTGTGATCATGAGGACATTTCGACCAATCGCATCGAGAAACGCGGTCTGTTGCACGCCGAAATAGAAGTCCCCGGCTGGCCACAAAATTTGCACTGTGTCTGCGTGCATTTGGGTCTGTTCGGTCGCTCGCGTCGCAAGCAGGTCGAAGCCGTTTGCGCCCGCATCGAAGCGCTCGTTCCGGATGGCGCGCCGTTGGTATTGGCGGGAGACTTCAACGATTGGGGTCATCGCATTGGCGACCCGTTGCGCGACCTGGAAGTGCGAGAGGTGTTCGAGACCGTGCGTGGGCGACCCGCGCGCAGTTTTCCCGCCAGATTGCCGATCCTGCGACTGGATCGCATTTACGTGCGTGGTTTTTCTGTGCACAGCGTAGACGTTCATCGCGGCGCTGAATGGGCGCGTTTGTCGGATCATGCGCCGCTCGCTGCACACCTCATATTGACTGCATGAAATCAGCTGCGCGCCTGCCTTCAGCTACCGCCAATGATGTGCGGTTACTGTGCTGCGGGGCCGAGTATTTTTCAGCGCTCATCACGGCAATTCAGGCGGCGACCGACGAGATCCATCTTGAAACTTACATCTTCGCGGATGACGTCATGGGACAGCAAATCGCGCAGACCCTGATCGACGCAGCCAGTCGTGGTGTGTCGGTGCATGTGGTGTACGACGGCTTCGGATCGTCGACCTGGATTGGCGGGATGGATCAACAGTTGCGTGCCGGCGGTGTCCAGGTCGCGGTCTATCGGCCAGAGCGTGGCTGGCAGTTACTGCGGCGATCGCGCTTGCGCCGGATGCATCGAAAAATCACCGTGATTGACGGGAGCATTGCCTTCGTCGGTGGTATCAACGTGATCGATGACTTGAATATGTCAGAGCCGCGCTCGCCGCGCTTTGATTTCGCAGTGTCGTTGCGCGGGCCGCTCGTCGCGTTGATTGAGGAGGCAACCGACAAACTCTGGCGACGACTACATCGTCTGCGTTTGTCCGATGCGCTCGATGCCGCGTTACCCGACGACACGCCGACCATTACCGCACCGGTGGCAGATGCGCGCTCGGCGTGGTTCGCCGTGCGCGACAACATCTCACATCGTCGCGATATTGAGCAGGAATATCTGATCGCGATTGGCGAGGCTAAAACTGAGGTCATGCTGGCAAACGCGTATTTCGTTCCGGGACGACGTTTTCGCCGCGCCCTGATTGATGCTGCAGAGCGCGGCGTGAAGATTCGACTCCTGTTGCAGGGGCGTCAGGAGTATTGGCTTCAGCATTTCGCGACGCGTGCGGTGTACGGCACACTCCTGGCCGCCGGTGTCGAGATTCACGACTACGAGCGGAGTTTTCTGCACGCTAAAGTTGCCGTGGTGGACAGCCGCTGGGCCACGGTTGGTTCGTCCAACATTGATCCGTTCAGCCTTTTGTTGGCGCGCGAAGCAAATGTCTTCGTTGACGACACTGCATTTGCATCCGAATTAAAACAGCAGCTGGAGGCGGCTATTGCGGCAGACTCGCGCCCAGTATTGCCTGCGCACTGGGAGAACCGTTCCTGGTGGAATCGAACGCTGACCTGGGTCGCGTACGGAGTAGCGCGCGCAATGCTGGGTGTGATGGGTTACGGTCGTCACTGAAAGGGAGAACGCGTGTTCACGGATGGCAATGCGGTCAGCTTGCTGAGAAGCGGAGATGAATACTTTCCGGCACTTGTCCGAGCGATGCACGGCGCGCGTTCGAGCATTTACCTTGAAACCTACATCTTCGCTGACGACGCCTCGGGTCGACTGGTTGCTGATGCCTTGATCGACGCTGCGCTGCGCCGTGTTGACGTGCGCCTGGTGGTGGACGGCTTCGGCACCAAGCCCTACCTGAGCGAATCGCTCGCTTCAAAACTCACCAACGGTGGCGTGCAGCTAGTGCTCTATCGCAAAGACGCATTTTCCATGTCATGGAAGCGAGCGCGGCTGCGTCGCCTGCACCGCAAGCTCGCCATTATTGATGGCAGCACAG
>JBBRVM010000309.1:0-5163 GCA_038246865.1 Burkholderiales bacterium | reverse complement strand
GAACGCCGGGGCGGACAATGACAATGCCGCAGCGAGTCCCCACACGAACTTGCGAACGTTGAGCGCAGCACAAAACGTCATCATTTCAACCCCCCGGAGCACTTCTTACAACAGCGGGTTTGTACTGCCCGCTTGATGCTGTGTGTTTACTTGTGCACCCAAAGCGACTGTTCTAGGCGTTGCTTTGGAAAAGCCGAAAGCTAAGACAATTCGTGAAAAAAGTCAAAACCCTCGCACGGAAATCTGACGATATACGGGCTGGCGCGAGACACAACAAGCCCCCTCTTTGGATCCGTCGTTAGTAACAACTTCTTCCTGCAAATATCGGCTGTAGGAGGGCAGCAGGTGAATTGCACTGGATATCGACTGTGCCTTAAACTCGCACTAAACCCGTATTAAATCTGGCTTTCAGTTCAAAGCTGTATCGCTTTTTGCTATCGCTACAGCAATATGCAACTTGTCTTTTTTTCGGGCGACCGCCCGTGATGGCGCCCGTACGCATGGCGTCTTCAGATCATCCCGCTCGAACTTCTTCGCCAAAAGGCACTTTGATGCACTGTTCGGTCGCCCCAAAGCCAACGTCCATACCGCCATCATCAGTTTGATCTGCGCTGCGAATGTCGTCGTCGAGATTGACAAGCAGAAGCGCAAACCCAGCGAAGCGTGGGCGTGGCGGGCATGATCTGGTTTGCCTTATTCCGCAGCAAACCTGACGCGAATCGCCTCTATGCGTTGACGGTTGACATCGAAATCCCGTTTGCCCAGCCGCGATGCCGAGCGAACCTGAATCACGCCTGCTGACGCATCAAGACGAGCCTCAAAATCGTCGGTATAGCGCATGGTTTTACTTCTGAATTCGGCGCACAGATAGGCGTCTTCTAGGGTGACCAGTGTTACACCGTCCATCGCTTGCATGATCGCGGCGAGTTTGGTCATCGCAGTCTTCCCGTCGCCGGTGAATGTGATGGGAGCGACGTAAGCAGGATGCGTCGTAGCAACGCCTTCGCTGACCACACTATTGGGCGTTTGCTTGGGACCGGAGAGTTTGCCGTCCTTCATTCCCAGCGAAGACGGCCGGCCACCGTACCACATGGACGCTTCACGTTTGGTGAGGTTGACGACGATGATCCAAAGCAGGAGCACTGCAACGACAAAGAGGAGGACTAGGGCGAGAACGCGGATGACAAGCATGTTGATCCTGAGTTGAAGCGTGAAACTAAGCGCGTGCAGCGATCAGGCGCCGCGAAAATTCGATAAAACCTGACCCCCGTTCTGCTTCGCAAACATAGGCCGGGGGCGTCGCGATTTTGTCCAGACTACTGCACACATTGGCGACACCGACCGAGATCGGAATGGACGCGAATAGCGACGTGTCGTTGGGCGAATCGCCGATGAATGCTGCACGAGTATGCACTGTTTCACGATCCATCGCGAATGCGAATTGCATCAGCGGGTAGACGCCGTCGGCCTTGTGGTTTTCGGGCTTGTAGGCGTGGATGTGGATGCTGCTGACTGCGGTTTGATAGCCCTCGACGCGCATCCAGGCTGCGATTTCGGTGACGGCATTTGGGCTCACGTCGTGCGATTGTTCAGCGTAGTCGATGGCCAGATCGGTGAGGCGGTACGGCTGGTCGGCGCTGACGCGGACTTGCGGGTATTTTGTTGCGATTGCGTCGCCCAGGGTGCGTAATTTTTCGATGTAGCCTGCGCCGCGATGTTCGCTGTGGATGACTTGTTGCACGGCGATGCCGGATGCGTTTTTCCAGGAGATGACGCCACCGTTTTCAGTCACACAGGCCTTTATCGGCCACGTTGAAAGCATGACATTGCCCCAGCCGGAAGGGCGGCCCGTGACCGGGATGGCGGTGATGCCAGCATCGCGCAACGCGAACAGTGTCGCGTAGGTTTCAGCGTGCATGAGGCCGTGCGTCGTGAAGGTTTCATCGACGTCGAACAGGAGGTAGTCAATGCCCTGTAGCGAC
Source organism: Burkholderiales bacterium (assembly GCA_038246865.1). Taxonomy (GTDB): domain Bacteria; phylum Pseudomonadota; class Gammaproteobacteria; order Burkholderiales; family Casimicrobiaceae; genus Casimicrobium. Next base: position 3,181 of record JBBRVM010000309.1, on the reverse strand, counting down.
GCGTTAGTCAGCGCGGAGAGGGGTTGCATGCGCTGGTTGTCAGCCTGAGCGGGAGGCGAAGGATCAGGTTGCATAAATAGTGGCAAAGATTGGGCCGGGGTCGTTGTACACCTGATGTCTCCCCTTCGTCGAGCTCAGGGTCAACATGACACGCTACTTGAGGGCCGCGTCAATCGCAGCATGGATACGTGGAAGCGCACCGGGCGACGCGAGCAAATTGGTCTTGGTTCGGCGCTGCAACATTGCCTGCGCGGAGTGAGCCCATTCGTGGTCACGCAGATACGGGATTTCTTTCTCCGAGAATGTGTCGTCGAAGATTTCGCCCATGTCCGCAGTCGCTAGCTGATCGGCGGCTAGTCCGTAGCGATTGACGAGGCGATGGGCGTACCCGGCACTGATACCGCGTGTCTGAATCTTGTCGCTGAGCGCTGCGAGCGACTTTGTAGTTGCACCTGCTTGCAACGGCGTGTCAGTCCATGATGCGGTCTTCGCGTTCGGGAAAAACGGAAGCAATTTTTCGATCGCGTGTTCGGCAAGCTTGCGGTAGGTTGTGATCTTCCCGCCGTAGATATTCAGGAGCGGGGCGCCGCCATCATGGCGATCAAGTTTGAGCGTGTAGTCGCGGGTGATTGCCGACGGATCGTCGTCTCCGTCGTCATACAGCGGACGAACACCAGCGTAGGTCGAGACGATGTCTTCCCGCGTCAGTGGTCTGGCCAGATAGGTGTTGGCGAGGTCTAGCAGGTACTGCGTTTCATCGTCCGTAATCTGCGGCGCCGCGAAATCAGTCACGGGCACGTCAGTCGTGCCGATCAATGAAAAACGCTCGAAATACGGGATGACGAACACGATACGGTCATCCTTGTTTTGCAGGATGTAAGCGTGCGGCTCGTCGTGAACGCGCGGCACGATAATGTGCGAACCCTTGATATGTTTGACAGTTTCTTTGGTGGCGGGCGTGTCGATGTGCGCGAGCAAATCCTTGACCCACGGGCCAGCGGCGTTGACGATGGCGCGGGCGTGGATCGATTGCTCTGCGCCTGATTTGCCATCACGAACGGTCGCATGCCAAATGTCGCCAACGCGCTTTGCACCGACGAATGCCGTGCCAACCCGAATGTCTGCGCCACGCGCGCGCGCGTCTTTTGCGTTCTCCACGACAAGCCGTGCATCGTTGACTTGCGCGTCCGAGTAGACGAAACCTTCGCCAAATTGCGGCTTCAGGCCTGCGCCCCAATTCGATGACTTGCTCGGGCCCAGTTTTGCGGCAAACGACTTTGGTAATGTCTGCTTTTGTCCGCTCCAGCCACCTAGGTTGTCGTATAAAAACAGCCCGGCGCGCAGCAACCACTTCGGCCGCAAATGTGGCTCATGCGGCAGCACAAATTGCAGCGGCTTGATCAGATGGGGCGCCACGCGAAGCAAGACTTCGCGCTCGGCCAGCGCTTCGCCGACCAGGCGGAATTCGTAATGTTCGAGGTAGCGCAAACCGCCGTGAATGAGTTTGGACGACCACTGCGAGGTGTGAGCCGCCAGATCGTCCTTTTCAACCAGCAACACGGACAGGCCCCGCCCCACCGCATCACGCGCGATGCCTGCGCCATTGATGCCGCCGCCGACTACGAGGAGATCAACGGGCGGTGCGGAGGGAACTGGGTGCTGCATGACTCAATGGTAGCGAAGCTTGGCGGCGTACCCGCTCAGATGCGTCAGAGCCACTGGGGTGTGGAAATGAAAAAGGCAGCCAAAGCTGCCTTTTTTGTTGCAACGGTCAACTATCTCGCACGCAATTTCCGAATCGCTGCGAGCTGAGCAACAGCCGAGATCAGTTCGGCCTGCGCGGCGGCAGCATTGACGTCTGACTTGTCGTTACGCAACGCTTCTTCTGCGCGCTGTATCGCTTCGTTGGCTTTGGCCTCGTCAAGGTCTTTGCCGCGAATCGCGGTGTCGGCGAGTACCGTCACGACGCCGGGCTGCACTTCGAGAATGCCGCCAGCCACGAAGACAAACTCTTCGCCGCCATCGGCCTTTTCGATGCGCACCGCACCGGGACGGATGCGGGTGATCAGCGGGGTGTGCTTCGGCAAAATGCCGAGCTCACCCGATTCGCCCGGCAGTGCAACGAATTTCGCCTCGCCCGAGAAAATCGAGGCTTCGGCGCTGACGACGTCTACGTGGATGGTTGACATGTTCTACCTGCGCTTAGACTAGTGTCTTCGCTTTTTCGAACGCTTCTTCGATCACGCCGACCATGTAGAAAGCCTGCTCGGGCAGGTGATCACATTCGCCGTTGACGATCATGCTGAAGCCGCGGATGGTGTCTTTGAGCGATACGATCTTGCCTGGCGAGCCGGTGAAGACTTCAGCCACGTTGAACGGCTGCGACAGATAGCGCTGAATCTTGCGGGCACGGGACACGGCCAGCTTGTCTTCAGGGGCCAGCTCGTCCATGCCGAGAATCGCGATGATATCGCGCAACTCTTTGTAGCGTTGCAGCGTCGCCTGAACGGCGCGCGTGCAGTTGTAATGCACTTCACCAATGACCAGCGGATCGATCTGACGCGACGTTGAGTCGAGCGGATCCACAGCCGGGAAAATACCGAGCGATGCAATATCGCGCGACAAAACGACAGTTGCGTCCAGATGCTGGAAGGTCGTGGCAGGTGACGGATCGGTCAAGTCATCGGCTGGTACGTACACGGCCTGAATTGACGTGATCGAGCCAGTTTTCGTTGAAGTGATGCGCTCTTGCAGGCGACCCATTTCTTCGGCCAGCGTAGGCTGGTAGCCCACGGCGGAAGGCATACGACCGAGCAGTGCGGACACTTCGGTACCGGCCAGCGTGTAGCGGTAAATGTTGTCAACAAAGAACAGAATGTCCAGACCTTCATCGCGGAATTTTTCGGCCATCGTGAGGCCAGTCAGGGCGACGCGCAGACGGTTGCCTGGGGGTTCGTTCATCTGACCGAACACCATCGCGACCTTGTCGAGCACTTTGGACTCTTCCATCTCGTGGTAGAAGTCGTTGCCCTCACGAGTCCGCTCACCGACACCAGCGAACACGGAGTAACCACCGTAGCTCTTAGCGATGTTGTTGATGAGTTCCATCATCGTCACGGTTTTGCCCACACCGGCACCGCCGAACAGACCAATCTTGCCGCCCTTGGCGAACGGGCAAATG
>JBBRVM010000308.1:0-5179 GCA_038246865.1 Burkholderiales bacterium | reverse complement strand
TTTGCCCATCTGGCTGACTACGCACCGCGAAATTCACGGCAATCCGCGCATTCGGCGGGTGTACGATTTTCTGGCGGCGGAGCTGGCGACGGTTCTGGCCAAGGATGCCTCCTAAAGGTGAAGCTAGAGGCTGATCACGAGTCTCTACAGGGTGTGCATGGCAAAAATGCGACAAGTCGACTTTTTGCAAATTCATTCGCCAGCCCATGTTTAGCAGGGCTCACAGCTAAAAGCCACAGCCCGGATTAGTCTATTTCACAATAATAAATTTGCGCGACAACGTCTCGTCCGCGAAACATCTGATAGAAATTCACTGTCCGTCAGGTACCTGATCACAAGTCAAAGCATTGCTGGATAACGACGTTCGCTGACCGCGCGACATTTGGGGGTTTTTTCGTGCCGCGCGGGTTGGGAGTGGCGTTGCACCCAACGATAAATCGCGCCACATGCGCTTCACGTCGAGCCATTCATGTCAACTACATTTGAAACCACTACTTTGTGGAGTGCTACCGCGCTCGCGACTGACCCAAACAAAATCGGGGCCGCTGGGCTCTCCGTCCGCCAGAGAAAACTCCTGACCCTGCTTTCGCAGCCGATGTCAGTGTCACAACTCGCCAGCAGCATCGCGCTTCCGATTGAAGAAGTAAATACTGCGCTGGATCGCTTTGCCAAACTCGGCCTGGCGCAGTCCGGCGAGCCTGCGCCGTTTGACCCAATGCAATTGCGGTCAACATCAACCGCGAATGCTGCGTCGAACGAGTCCCCATCAAGAATGCCCATGATGATCGGTATTGCCGTCGCGGCGCTTGCACTGGTTGTGGCATTGGCGTGGATGTTGCGCGGAGGCTCGTCAAGCACCTTGCCTGCGCAAACACAGGTCGCCTCTAACGCAGTATCGACAGCGGCGAAAGCGCCGACTGCGATTGGTTCTCCGGACTCTGCGGATACCGCGTTGCCGAAGAGTGCTGCCGTAGTACCGACACCTTCTACTCCCACGGTTGCGCCCGCAGCGGCCCCTGCTGCTGCCACACCCGTACCTGCTGCGGCGCCGCCAAACATCGCCGCAGCGGCGCGCACCGCTGCTGCGGCGGCAGTGGCGTCGCCCCCATCAAAGTCTGCCAGCGCGACGCCGGCGAAGCTCCCCACCACTGCGCCGCTCACGTCGACAACTCAACCGGCGAATACCTCCGCACCAGCTACCGCTGTTGTGTCAGCGCCTGCCAATGTGCCAGCCCCCGTAACAACCACAGCAGCAGCAACGCCAACGACGGCAGCAACAGCGACGCCGACGGCCGCTGCGCCTGCGCCCGCCCCTGCGGTTACTACACCAGCCGTCGTGGCTGCCGCCGCGCCAACAGCCGCAGCGCCTGTACGCGCGGCACCGGCGCCCGCGCCCAGACGCGAAATCAAATTGATCAATCGCGTCGAACCGACGTTTCCGCGCGGCTCCGACAACGACAAGGGCACCGTTCGCGCGCGTCTGCAGGTCGATGCTCGAGGTAACGTCACTGGGGTCGAAATCATTGAGGCAAATCCGCCTCGCGTGTTTGAGCGCACGGTGCGCACCGCCCTGCAGCAGTGGCGCTATGAGCCCACGGGAGAGGCGTTCACAACATTGGCCGAGATTAGTTTCAGCCGCTAGTCCTCGCCGCTTAAGGGCGGATGTCCTTCACGAGAGACGCCAGCGTCTCAGGATTGATTTCACAGTGTTGCGGGTAGTTCGTGTGATCGCAGCCCAGTTTCACGCTCGCGCCCGCGAGCAGGACCGCGCGCATCGGCGCCGTGAATTCGAAGCGCAGAAAATGCACTGCTGAGGTCTTCTCATCGGTCTCGCGGTCCAGGTCTTCGTCGGCAATCGCGTACACCCGCGCTTGCCCTTCGACTTCGACAAACATGCGATCTTCGCAGTCAATCAGCCGACCGAGTTCGCGCTTGCGCTCATTAACGTCGCCGTACTCGATCAGCATCGTCGCCTTCCAGTTCGTGCCGTCTGGAATGAGCGGGTTGTAAGCATCCAGCTCATCCTGTATGCCCTGCTCTTCAAACACTTTTTCAACACGCAACATTTCCTGAATCTGATAACGAACCGTTTGCTCGTCTTCAAACTGGATCATGAAATGTTCACCCAGCAGCACCTTGCGCAATTTGCGATGCGCGATCAGTTGCGGCTTGTTGGTTTTGAGGAATTTGCTGTACGCCTCAAGGGTCATGAGGTCGGAGTGTTTTAGGTGCGTCATGGTCAATGCTTCGTGTTTGGTTACAGGCCGTACGCTTTCGCGATCAGGCTGATCGGATGCGAAAGCTCAGGCGTTTTATCCGGCGCGAGACCCGCCTCGCGAATGCCCTGCTCGATATGATGACCCGCGAGCTGGCAGTCGGATGAGATGTAGTCCGGCGCGACGTTGCCAAACCCGAGCATCATCGCCTTGAACACTGGCTTGCCGATCTTCATTGCCATATCGTGGTGCGCTTTTTTCACACCGTAAGTGCCGGCGTGACCGGAGCAACGCTCGACCGTGTTGACCGTTGTTCCCGGTACAAGCTTCAACATTTCTTCGGTCTTCTTGCCCATGTTTTGCACGCGACTGTGGCACGGAACGTGATAACTGACGTGGCCTATTTCCGCTTTGAAATCGGTCTTCAGCAAGCCATCTTTTTGCCGCGCGATCAAGTATTCGAACGGGTCCCACATCGCGGCCTGAACCACTTTCGCATCGGGGTGATCGGGCATCAGCAGCGGGATTTCCTGTTTGAACATCAGCGTGCACGACGGGATCGATGTGAGGATTGCAAAACCGTCACGAGCGTATTTGGCGAGCACGGGCAGATTGAAACTGGCCAGCTCGGCGACACCGTCAAGATCGCCCAGTTCGAGCTTCGGCATGCCGCAACACTTTTCCTTGTTGACGACCTCGAACGTGACGTCGTTATGCGTGAGCACAGCGAGCAAATCCATACCGATGCCGGGCTCGTTGTAGTTCACGTAGCAGGTAGAAAAGATCACCACTTTTCCGGGAGTCCGTTCACCGTTTTTAACAGGTGCGCTGGCGTGCGCTGCGCCTTTCGCCAGGGAGCGAAATTTCCTGGTTGCCAGCGACGGAATCCAGGCGTCTTTGTCAACGCCAAGCTGGCTCTCCATCACGCCGCGCGCAAACTTGGTTTTGTTGATCGCGTTGGCGGTTTGCACGACGATGGGAATGCCCGCAAATTTGCCTTGCGTATCGGTCGAGGCGAGAAACTTTTCGGCGATTCCAATTTCCCCCTTTTTGTACTTCACGGCCTTCGCGCGAAGCATCAAATGGGGGAAGTCTACGTTCCATGCATGCGGCGGGGTGTACGGGCACTTCGTCATGTAGCAGACGTCGCACAGGTAGCACTGATCGACGACCTTCATGAAGTCTTTTTTGTCGACGCCGTCCACTTCGAGCGTGCTCGATTCGTCGATCAGGTCGAACAGCGTCGGGAAGCTGTTGCACAGACTCACGCAGCGGCGACAACCGTGGCAAATGTCGTAGACGCGCTCAAGCTCGTGGTTAAGCTTTTCCTCATCCCAAAAGTCCGGATTTTTCCAGTCGATGACGTGACGCGTCGGGGCCTGAAGATTGCCTTCTACTGCCATGATTGCACTCCAAATTATTCTCGGCTAGGGTCAGGAGACCGTGTTCTTAGCGCCACCGCCCGCTCACTCTAGCCCTCCCCCGCGACGGGAGAGGGGATAGAAACGTAATCCGTGACTGACTAGTCGGTCAACGCTTCCAGCGCTTTGGCGTAACGGTTCGCGTGTGAACGCTCCGCTTTGGCCAGCGTCTCGAACCAGTCGGCGATCTCGTCGAAGCCTTCTTCGCGAGCCGATTTGGCCATGCCTGGGTACATGTCGGTGTACTCGTGTGTCTCACCGGCAACCGCTGACTTCAGATTGTCACGGCTGGAGCCGATCGGCATATCCGTTGCCGGGTCGCCTACCAATGCCAGGTAGTCCAAATGGCCGTGTGCGTGGCCGGTTTCACCCTCTGCGGTGGACCGGAACAGCATAGCCACGTCGTTCTGGCCTTCAACGTCCGCCTTGTTCGCGAAATAGAGGTAGCGACGGTTGGCCTGGCTCTCGCCAGCGAACGCGTCTTTCAGATTCTGGTGGGTCTTCGTACCTTTGAGGTTCATCGATGCACTCCTGTTTGTGGATACGCAGCGCAACACCGCGCGACGCATGAGGCGAAGTATGTGCCTGTGGGCAATCGCTTGCGGCGAACAATATCGTTCAGCCTGATCGGTTATTCCGCTCAAAGGCTACCGGGCCCCAATAAGCCAAATCATTCGCATCACTTATTGACCATCATCTTTTTTCTACAAACACCGCTGCATCGGGGCACATCTCCAAATATTGCGAAAGTCGACTTAAACACTTTTCGGCATTTAGCCCCAAGGCAGCGGACGTTTCAATGCAAAGTTGGAGTGCCAGCTTTCCAGATTTCACGCGGGTTTTCGCGCCGTTAAGCGTAAAATTTAGGCAATGACTAACGAAACACCTAAAAATACATATGCGGACGCTGATGCGTTCGCCGCCTCCGAAGCCACCACCGCCGCGCCTGCCGTTGCTGTCGAAGCCTCCGTACCCTCGGCCCCCGCTGAGATCACCTTCGCCGACCTAAACCTCGCCGAACCCATCCTCCGCGCCGTCACCGATTCCGGCTATACCAAGCCCACGCCGATTCAGGCGCAGGCGATTCCGATCGTGCTCTCTGGGCTCGACGTCATGGGCGGCGCGCAAACCGGCACCGGCAAAACAGCCGCCTTCACGCTGCCGATACTGAACCGAATCCTCAAGCACGCGAACAGCTCGCCATCACCCGCGCGGCACCCTATTCGCGCGCTAATGCTGGCACCCACGCGTGAACTCGCGATCCAGATCGAAGAAGCGGTTGAGACCTACGCCAAACATACCGGCATTCGCTCCACTGTCGTGTTCGGCGGCGTCGATATCAAGGAACAAAAAGCTGCCGTGCGTGCTGGCGTTGAAATCCTCGTTGCCACGCCGGGCCGCCTGCTCGACCACCTTGAGCAAAAAAATCTATCGTTGAATCAGGTTGAAGTGTTGGTGCTAGATGAGGCCGACCGCATGCTCGACATGGGTTTCATCCCCGACATCGTGCGCATCATCGGCTTGCTGCCCGAGAAGCGTCAA
>JBBRVM010000307.1:0-5196 GCA_038246865.1 Burkholderiales bacterium | reverse complement strand
GGTTCTTGACCAGCGTTTCCCACGCTTGCGGTTGCGTCGCCTGCACCCAGGCCAGCACGTCGGCGGGGAACAGCGCACGGGCGCGGTCATAGCCTGCGGCGTCGCCCTCGGCATAGAGCCAGCCGTTTGCTACCAAGTGCTGGCAAATCTCGTGTTCGAAGCTGATTTCTTTGTGCAGGCTCATTTTTAGGCTCTCCGGAGAACGCGTCCGTTCGGGCAGTCTATGTTTACGCAAACGCCATGTCAGATGCCTGATGGGGCGAACAGGGTCACGAACGCGGCGGGCGTTATCACTTGCACGCCACACCACGGATGTAGCGTGAGTAAATCATCATCGCTGCTGGCCAGAAACTTGTTGTCCTTGGAGTCACGGCACAGCGGTTGCAACGCGGCTTCGTCGTCTGTTGTCACTTCCACATGGTGTGCATGTAGGCGCAGCAAAGCAGCCAGCGCGAGGCGCGTCGTTCGCGGCATGTAGCGGTCAAACTTGTCACGCGAAAGCACATCATCCAACTCAGCCAGCGTGGCGGTCGACGTACACACCTCACACTGCCTAAGCGCCAAGCCGAAGGCCCGGTGCGGAACCGAACCAGGCTTTAGCGCGACCCCAACCAGCGTGCTGGTGTCAAACACCACGCGCTGAATGCCATTCATCGCAGCGCGTGAACCATGCGGTTGATGTCGTCATCAGTCAGCTGCGTCGTATCCGGGCTGGCCTCTTTGCCTGCTTGTGCGCTCCAGGCTTCAAACGCCGCCACGGCTTTCAGGCGACGCACTTCCTGCAAATCCTGCATGTCTTGCGCCGACACGATGAAAGCGGCGGGCCGCCCATGCCGGGTAATAGTGACCGGCTCGCGCTGCACCGTGTCGAGCAACTGCCCAAAGCGATTTTGGGCTTCCACAGAGGTCATGGTGATCATGGCGAAACTCCTTAAGAATAGCTAAATTGTACAGCTTGGCTAGTATTCTGATCGATGAATGGGTGTTCCGAAACTGCCATGATCAATAAACCGCATCGTGGTCACCCACATTCACCGGCATGATCTGCCGGTCTTGATTCAACCGCTATTTTGGACGCAGAGGTACTGACAAAGGCTATACTTTAGCAGTACCAATCAGGAGATTTTTCCATGCCCAAAGAAGCTGTTTTCACCATGAAGCTAGAGCCAGAGCTTAGAAACGATTTCATGGCTGAGGCTCAGGTGGCGCACCGTCCGGCATCGCAGATACTGCGCGAACTGATGCGGGAGTTTGTGCAGCGCCAGCGCCAGGCGCGGGACTATGACGCGTTCTTGCAGCATAAAGTTGAAGTCGCCCGTGCATCGATGGCCGAAGGCCGGGGGCAAAGCAATGAGGAGGTTGAAGCTACATTCGCTGCTCGCCGAGCCGCGGTGACAAGCGAGACGTGAGGGTTGTCTGGACGCCCGAGGCGCAGCAGGACCGTGCCGACATTTGGGACTTCATTGCCGCAGACAGCCCAAGGGCCGCCGCCCACGTCGATTCACTGTTCAGCGATGCCGCCGAGCAGTTGGGGGACCCTCCGAAATTGGGGCGTCCGGGACAAATAGCAGGCACCCGCGAACTTATCCCTCACGAAAACTACCGGTTGGTCTACGAGATTTCCAATGAGACGGTCTGGGTGCTGACGCTGATCCACACCTCACGCCAGTGGCCACCCCTACGGCGGCAAAACGCCCTGGAGCCCGAACAGACTATGCGCCAGACCCTATGGATGTGATGGCGATTGGATTCACGCCAGCACAGCGCCGCGCACATCAATCTGCCCGGTGACGGCAGCGGAGATCAGCGCGGTGCGGCGTTCTTGCAGCAGGTCGATGGCGCGTTGGGCTTCAGTGGTGAGGGTGTCGAACCGGGATGTTTCAACACTGAGAAAAGAGGCGATATCCTGTTGCTCACGCAAAGGCGGAGCCGGAATGCGCTGATCGCTTACTTGGGTTCCGGTAATTAGCGGTTGCGCAGTCTTTGAGGCGATGTCGTTCAGGTTGCGACTCCGCAATACTAAGCTCAAAAATTGCAAATCGAACACCGTGTGGTCAGGATCAAGAACGAGAGCGTTATCAGTTATCCATGCAGGCGGATTCACGACATGGACGTTTCCGCACAAAGCCCCGACGCGTCCAACCGCCAAGACGGAATGCTCTACGTTCTGCTGATTTGTATAGCCCATTAGGCCATTCCCGCCTATCACTCTTATGTAATGCTCTTCATCGTCAGCTGATTCAACTTCCAAGCTGGATAGCCCGTCACCACTGCAACACTTGGCGGCCCATCTAAGCGGAACAACTGCCCAATGCTCCGGCACATCGCCCAGCCATTCGATGGCGGACGGTTTCAGGGGGGTTTGGGGGTTTAGGCCTCGGGTGACGGCGTGGGAGATGACGGCCTGGCGCTTTTCTTTCAGCAGCGCCATCAGCCGCCGCTGCTCAGCCACCAGTTCGTCAATCTTGGCAGTTTCGCGTTCTAGGAAGGCGGCGATTTGGGTTTGCTCGGGGAGCGGCGGGAACGCAGCAAGTTCATCAAGGTATTGCTGCTGGTCAAGGTTTTGAATTCCCGAAGTTTGCTTGATGGAGCGCGTGTTGAGGCGTACGGCGTAAGCCGCAGCATGAACGTACCGCCAAAACGGCGCGTTCATTCCTTCGGCAACTTGGACCCGTGCCACGAAATTTGAGCAAACCGCTTGAAGTGGGTCGTCATAAAGCACAACGCAACCCACAGGCTGAGATTCACCGCCGCCAGATTTCTCGAGCAGCAAGTCGCCTCTATTGAGAACTCTTCCGTTGCGCTCTTTTTCGGTGACGTTACGAATTGTTGGCTCGCTCAACTCAACCCGGAGCCGCTGGCGGTCGAAATCGGCGACACGGACGCAAGGAATGTCATCGTCGTTTTGCTGTGGCTCGTCGCCCCAAATGCCGTTTTTACAGGCGAGAGTTGACCACTTCAGGCGGTCAACTTCCCAATGCCCCGGCACCTCCCCCAACCACTCCACGCCGCTGTCCTTGTAATTCGGGTAACGCGGCAAGCTCATGCGGTCGTTACTGCGTTACACATGGGCTGCGGGTGGGTTGATGGGCTGCACCGCCAGGCGCATGCCCATGGCTTTAAGAATGGCCGCAAAGCTGCTCAGTGCAGGGTTGCCTTGTGGCGACAAGGTGCGGTAGAGCTGCGTGGGGTTGAGGTGCGCCTGCTCGGCAATCGCGGGCACGCCGCCGTAGGCTTGCGCCATTTGACGCAGTGCTATCAGTAGCTCGGCCTGGTCGCCGTCTTCCAAAATACTGCTCAGCAGTTGTGCGGCATAGGCCGGGTCGCTGCGGTACAGCTCGGCCATGGCTTGGTCATGGGGTTTATCGTTCATTGCTGTTTCTCCTTTGCCAGTCTTGCCAGTGGTCGCAGGCGCGGCTGATGTCCGCGTCCTGCTTTCGTTTGTCGCCGCCACACAGCAGCAACACGATTTGCTGCCCAGCCATGGCGTAGTAAACGCGGTAGCCCGGCCCAACGTCAATGCGCAACTCCCACACGCCGTCGCGACAAAAACGGTGGTCGCCGAAATTGCCCAGTTCAAGGCGGTTCACGCGTCGGTCAATGGCTATCCGCGCGGTGGTGTCTTTTTGTTCTTGCAGCCAATTGAGATAGATGTCTTTCGCATCAGCACTCAGATAGTGACGTATTTCAAACATGGCTTATTTTCGTTTATAAACGAAATTTATGCAATATCCCATGCGCCCGCGTTGCTTCCTGCTTTTGCACCGCCATGCGGGCACCCCGGTTCGCAGGTTTTTAATGCTAAATAAGTAATCTGCCCGTTGGACGGCGCGCTTTCGCGCCTACCACGGCAACTCCGGCAGCCACTCGACGCCGCTGTTCTCGTAGTTCGGGTAACGCGGCAAGCTCATGGGGTGGTGATGGCGGTTCCGTTACGCATGAGTCGGCTGGCCCTCTGCGCTGCCCGCGCGCAGCTTCAGACCCAGCGCCTGCGTGACTTTGAGAATGGTGGCGAAGCTGGGGTTGCCCTCGCCGGAGAGCGCCTTGTACAAGCTCTCCCGGCCCAGGCCGGTGTCGCGTGCCAGCTGGCTCATGCCGCGCGCGCGACCAATGGTGCCCAGCGCTTTGGCGATGAAGGCGGCATCGTCGCCCGCCTCCTCCAGGCACGCATCGAAGTACAGGACCCTGTCTTCCTCGGTTTTGAGGTACTTGGCGCTGTCGTACGGGGTGGTTTTGGTTTTGCTCAGCATGCGGTCCTAAAGGTTGTGCGCCAGTTGCAGCGCGAGTTGTATGTCTTTGGCCTGGCTACTTTTCGGGCCGCCAGCCAACAAGATGATCAGCGCACCCCCGCGCTCGGTGTAGTAGACGCGCCAGCCGCTGCCAAAGTGCAGTCGCATCTCGCTGACACCCGCACCCACCGGGGCGACGTCGCCGGGGTTGCCATCCTGCAAACGGTCAACCCGCGCCTGAACCCGTGCCTTCACCTGACGATCAAGCAGTGCCTCGAACCAGGCCTCGAATTCGTCAGTTTTTTCGATTTGCTTCACAGCTTTGATTTGTATCCTAAATTATACAAACAACCGCTCACTGCGTCAGCCCGCCAATCATGGTCAAAATCCGATCGGTCACGCCTTTCAACTCGGCATCAATCTCAGCCAGCGCGCGCGGTGGTTTGAAGACGTAGAAGTGGCGGTTGAAGGGGATTTCGTAGCCCACTTTGGTTTTGTCATGGTCGATCCAGGCGTCCGGCGCGTGGGGCAGCACTTCGCGTTTGAAATACGCCTCGACGTCTTCGCCCAGCGGCACGTTTTCGGTGTCGCGCAGGCTGGCGTCCGGCATCGGCTTGCCCTTGGTCTTGCCTTTGCTGCCCAGTACGACCTTGCCCGCCGCATCGCGCTCGGGGCGCTCGACGGTGATGGTGCGGTAGCCGAAGGCTTCGTTTTTGAAAATGCGGCTGATGGGCACGCCTTCCCGTGTGCTTTCGTCGAAGTTGCCAAACAGGCGGGTGATGTCGTCGATGTGTTCGGGGCTGAGTTCTTTGCGCTTTGAGCCTAAGCTTTTGCGCATCTTCTGCCAGAAGCTGCTGGCGTCGATCAGTTGCAGCTTGCCTTTGCGCGACGCGGGCTTGCGGTTGCTGACGATCCAGACGTAGGTGCTGATGCCGGTGTTGTAGAACATGTCGGTGGGCAGGCCGAT
>JBBRVM010000306.1:0-5235 GCA_038246865.1 Burkholderiales bacterium | reverse complement strand
TTATCAACTGCCGTTATTATGGCATCAAATAAATCATCGAGGTGCACAAAAACATTTCCATGCGAAAGATTGCCCGGATAAAAATGACTGGTGAGTTGCTTTTCATAAATGCGCTGAATCTGATTGGTGATAGGAATTGACTTCGTTTGCTCCAATGGAGCCGCATGCCTCAGTTGAGGATCCACCGTGCCAGGGGCTGGTCGGTTGGCTCGCGATGCACTAATGCGCCCGATCTTCATGCAAGTTTTCGATTAGCGCATTTTGCGGATGATTTCAACAGGGTGTCGTTTAGGTGACGTCGGCGGCTGAGCGGCAGACCTGGACCACAGGCACGCTGGATGAAGCCTTTGCGCTCATCCGCCCAGTAGCGCCGGACCGGTTACGGATCGTGCAGGACGGCTCCGACAAGCGAGACTACGAACCAGCGTCTAACGGCGTTGGTTTGGTAGGCTAACAGGTGGCTGGTGAAGATTAATCTATTTTTGGAAATTAAATCAATACAGTTCAATTCTGGGCGAGGCCTCCAATTTTTCTCAATAAAATCGGTGATGGCCGACGCGCTTGTCGCGACAGGCGCGTCCAGCGCGTCTCTGGTGTTGGGACAGTGGTCGTGTCTTGTTCGCACGGGGGACGACATTCGCGCGGAGGCTCGGCCAGTTTTGGCTTCGCGAGAGAACCAACTGCCATTGAACAGTGCAGTCGAACCGCGACTCCCGCACGGTCGGCTTCGGGGGGTTTGCCTCCACACCATTGCCCATGCAACGGTCGGGGCGTTCTGTTTGTTGGCTAGACGGTTTCTGATCGTTCTGACCGTAAGGTACAACGCGCCTGAAGGCGCAGCGCCGCCGCAGTCGGTCTTGTCGCGCACGATACTGCACAGTGTCAGGTTTGCAACGCCGCGGCTTCGGCCCAGATCGCTACTATCGCAGCCGCTTTCCGTACCCCGCCTACGTGACATTTCACGGCGCGCCAGTGTTGGACTCATCGCGCCAACCCTGAGCACATGTCGAAGGCGGAAGGCGGATCATACGTTGCTGCGCCTCTTTTTGGGATATTTTCTGCGTACGTATTTGTAACGTCTTATGTCGGTGTTGTATTTGCGTCAGGAACAAGCGGGAAGTTTTCAGGTCGTATTTGGACATCGAGATAAAAGAACGACGCCAATTTGTGGCGTCAACGTCCGCAACCACGGGCCAAAGCGAAGCGCTATTTATTTACTCGAAACGTCAAGAGTGGAATTTCGTCTTTGCAATCAATGCGACTTCTGACGTTACTCAGCGGAAGCGCGATTTCGGTGTTTTTCGGCAACGCCGGGATGTCTCTAATACCACTAGCAAAGAGTGCTCTCTTTTCAGATGGAAAGGTTCGGTCGAAGTCTCGGGCGCCTCGCGGCCTAAGGGGGCCGCGACCGGGTGCTATCGTGCTGCCCGAAGGCGGCCAGCACGACCGAGCCCCGAAGGCGGGTCTCGGCCCTCCGGGTAACGCCCCCGTGGCGCAAGAACACGCCAAGCAAACCATTTCATTCTCGGATTGACCAAATCTATCACATCCTGTGACATTCAACGTTGCAATTGCAGCTGGACAGCTGTGCCATCAGTGGCAGCTTTGAACGCAAACACAAAGATCCGCGCCCTGATCCAAAACTCGCTCTGACTCACCAGTGGGATGGCCTCCCCCACTACGCCGTCGCCCCTAGCCCCGGTGGGGTGGGACAAACGAGCGGCGACGGCAACAGGGGGATGGCGGAGTGAGTTTCATCCTGAAAGGATGTACGGAGCCCGCGCTCGACAATTGTGGCGCTTTGCAGCGATAAAGTTACTCTGACTTCCTTGCAACTCCCGCTTTTTCCCGCGTTTCCTAATTGTCACGATCTATCGCTTTATTGGATACTGGCGCCATCGACCGCAAATAGGGAAAAGAAAAATTATGCTGCGTCTTAAACTGCAGTTATCAGACCCATATCACCCCAGCACGTTTCAAAGACCGGCACGCATCGGCTCAAAAATCGTCAATGCGAGATCAAGTTACCGCATGAACGAAGCCCTACACGCCAGGGGGCGCCAAACAGCCTATATGTCCGACGAATTTGACCAGCACCTGTCGATCTATGGACGCAAATCATGCAACGGCATGCGGTTTCGCCGACGTCCGGAACGCCGCGCAAACGGCGAAAGAGCAACCGAACGCCGAGGCTGTCGGCTGACCACGCGCAATTGTCGTTTTTACCCACTATAGAGGTTGCCGCACCTCGGGTTGTTCTCGCCGCCAATTTAGAGGGAACTCGGGCGTGCACACCTCGTCCAGACCAACCAGGCGCGCCACTTGTGGACGGCGGATCAGACAGGGAAGTACTCATCCGCGTTTCGGCGCTTTCGGCCGCGACCGACATGAGCCCGCGATATTGGCAGCGCCGGATCACGAGGGGGGACGTGCCAGGTGCGAGAGCTTTGAGATTGGGCCGTCGCAAGCTATACTTTGTCGACTGGTGGACATTCGAAACGTGGTGGCAACAGCAGTTGAGGCCAATCCCGCCATGCCCAAGAACCTCAAGAAGCGCGGCCGCGTCTGGTGGGACAGGATACGCCATAAGGGGCAGGATTTCGAGGGATCCCTCGAAACAGAGAACCTTGCAGCTGCTAAAGAGCGCCTTGTCAAAGCTCGGCAAGACCTGAACGGGCGCCGCTGGGGCGACGCCCCAGCCGTCACGTTCAACGACGCCACTGAACGGTTCGCACTCGAACACTTTCAGACCCTCAAGCCGGCAAGTGCGAAGCGGTACGTCGTGAGCATGGAGCATCTACTCGAAGCCTTCGATGGCTTGCCCTTGGAAGCCATCACGTCCGCCAACCTCAGCGCGTTAGAGCAAAAGCGACGAGCAGACCGGGTCAGCGGGTCGTCGATCCGGCGCGATCTCGCTTGCCTGTCGGTCATCTTTTCCTGTGCGGAGGAGTGGGAGTGGGTCAAACACAATCCCGTCAAACCTTTCCTTCGAGGGCGAGCCAAGCGCGGCCTCAGCGAGGGCGATCCCCGCACGCGTTATCTCAGCCCAGCCGAGGAAAGTGCGATCCTCGCCCATGCCCCGCCCAAGACGCGGCTGACCATAATCTTTGCCATCGACACCGGCTTGCGCAAGGAAGAGCAGTTCTCGTTACTTTGGTCGGATGTCGACTTGAGTAAACGCGAACTCCGTGTCCGCGCCGAGGTTGCAAAGAGCTCGAAAACGCGTGTCGTTCCCCTTCTTGAGCGGACGCACCGGCTATTGACTGCGATGCGCAGAGCTCCAGCATCATCGTTCGTGTTCGCTACCGGAGCGGGCAAACGATACTCTGCAGGTTCGCCGACCAACTACGAAGCACTTCAAAAAACCTGTCGTCGGGCCAAGATCGACGAACACGTCGAATGGCACGATCTGCGGCGAACCTGCGGCTGCCGATTGCTGCAAGACCATCAGCTCACGATGACGGAAGTCAGCAAATGGCTCGGTCACTCGTCCGTCTTAGTCACAGAGCGGCACTATGCCTTCCTCAGCAAGGAGGCGTTGCACGATGCAGTGCGGCGCAGCGAGTTGCGGGCCCGCGAAACCGGATAGGTCCACTGAGTTGGGACAAAAACAGGGACAGAACACCCGCTTGACGTCTATTTTCATGTATTTTCAACGATCTATGCTCATGCCTACCGATTTGCAAATCCGTGTACCCCAGTTCAATTCTGGGCGAGGCCTCCAAACTTCCAAGCTAGATCACGACAAAGACTGCGCACGGCGCGAAGCGGCTTCAGTGACCAATCACAGATTGCGTTACGCCG
The DNA here is from genome assembly GCA_038246865.1 of Burkholderiales bacterium. Lineage (GTDB taxonomy): Bacteria > Pseudomonadota > Gammaproteobacteria > Burkholderiales > Casimicrobiaceae > Casimicrobium. The sequence goes on along the minus strand of JBBRVM010000306.1, from coordinate 1,431 downwards.
ACAGCCTGCCAGCCTGCGCGGGCTGGAAGCCTTAAGCGGCGTGTGGCCTTGGGGTTTGATCGTGCCGTGATCGCGTTGCGCGGCCGCGCACGATGAATGCGAATCGAGCTAGCGTTTCGCAGGCAACCTGCGGATGCATCCATGGCGGCGATAGCGCTGAAATCACAGTTGAAGCGTCGAGCTGCTAAAGCAGATACCGCTGCGGCGGTTCAAGGGCGTCACCAGAAAGCGCTAACCCAGAACGGGCGTCACCAGACCGGGCCGCACGCCGTTGCGGCGGCTGGGCCAAATGTGCAACACCCAAGAAAAGCTCAACAGACAGAGTTAAATCGCGCCGAGCCAAGGGACTTCGAGGCGCAGATGCGCGAAGCACACGAAGTCTTAGACCGCGTGTTTGGATATGCCTCGTTTCGTGGCCATCAATCCGCGATTATAGAAACACTGATCTCGGGCAACGATGCCCTCGTGCTGATGCCCACGGGCGGCGGCAAATCGCTTTGCTACCAGATCCCAGCGCTCGTCCGACACGGCACCGGTATCGTTGTTTCCCCGCTGATCGCGCTGATGCAGGACCAGGTCACGGCGTTGCGCGAAAACGGCGTCCGGGCCGCCTTCCTCAATTCGACGCTCGACCGACAGGCCCAAGAGCGCGTCGAATGGGAGCTCGTCACCGGCAACCTCGATTTGCTCTATGTCGCGCCCGAGCGCCTCGTCCAAGAACGCACGCTCGGGCTGATTTTGCGCGCGGCGATCTCGCTGTTTGCGATTGATGAAGCGCATTGCGTATCCCAGTGGGGGCACGATTTCCGGCCCGAATATCGCCAGCTCAAAATCCTGGCCGAGCGGTTTCCAGCCGTGCCGCGTGTCGCGCTGACGGCAACGGCCGATGAGCGCACGCGCAAAGAAATCGCGACTGAACTGCGGCTCGAGGGCGCCGCCCGGTTTGTGTCGAGCTTTGACCGGCCAAACATCCGCTACACGATTGCGGAGGCTGGCAGCGGCGGCACGAGGGAGCGGCTGTGGGCCTTCATCGAGCGCGAGCATCCAACCAGCGCTGGCGTCGTGTATTGCTTGTCGCGCAAGTCCGTCGACGAAACGGCTGCCTGGCTCGAGCGGAAGGGACGCAAGGCGCTCCCCTACCATGCCGGCCTAGATGCGGCGCTGCGGGCCCGGACGCAGGAGCGTTTCCTGTCGGAAGACGGGCTCATCGTCGTCGCCACAATCGCCTTCGGGATGGGGATCGATAAGCCTGACGTTCGCTTCGTCGCCCACCTTAACCTGCCAAAATCGATCGAAGCCTACTACCAGGAGACCGGGCGGGCGGGCCGCGATGGCGATCCAGCTGACGCATGGATGGCTTATGGACTTCAAGACGTCATTCAGCTGCGCCAGTGGATTGCGCAGTCTGAGGGCAGCGAAGCGTTCAAGATC
>JBBRVM010000305.1:0-5240 GCA_038246865.1 Burkholderiales bacterium | reverse complement strand
TTCAGGGCATGAATACCGTGGGGGCGCACGCAGTTATCCGGGGCATACCGGAAGCGAACTTGATCTGCCAGCGAAGACCATAAAGGCCGGCGGACATGGCGTGCCGGGTGGCGAAAATATGATGAGGTTTCCGGACGGAACAGTGAGGTACTCACGACCTTCGAAGCGAAGAGAATTCAAACGTTTCCTGATGATTTCATCGTTGAAGGCGGGTGGGGCGAAGCGATGCGGCAAGTGGGCAACGCCGTGCCTGTCACTCTGGCGCACCGACCAGGCGAATCGCTGGCGGACTGCCTGAGGAGTCACAAAGCGTCGATGTCACCGATCAAGCTTGTAGATCGACCGAGTTTGACTGCGCAGGCTGCTTGATTTTGCAAATTAACCTGACGCTGCTCATCACCCCCGCATGGAAGGGATCGTCGTCTTCGACTACGCCGACCGCTACGGCCTCGCCATCGCAGAAATGGCCGGGTATTTGCGCGACGGTAAGATGAAATCCAAGGAAGATGTGGTGGTCGGGCTCGACACGTTGCCCGAATCGCTGCTCAAGCTTTTTAATGGCGAGAATTTTGGGAAATTGGTTTTGCAGGTGGCGGCGTAGACTTTTGTAGCATCAAATTCAAACGTTCTACGCAACGTTTGTCTCGCTTACCGTTCGAAAGATGCGATCTACTCCCGCTGCCTAGTGAAAAAAATTACCTTTCCCCTTTCAAAATCTCGTCCAGATCAGGTCGCAGTGTTGGAATGCGACACAAGCATCGTAGTAGTTGGATCAAACGGTGCCGGGAAGAGCCGACTTGGCACTTGGCTTGAACTATCGGGACCGGAAAAGAACGCTGTGCACAGGATAGCCGCTCAACGGTCACTAGTCTTTCCACCGAGCGCGAGTCCAATCGGCATGGATTCCGCACGCGAATCATTCATGTGGGCTCCTCGGCCCGGCAGTTGGACGGACGCTCAATACGAACAGGGCAAATTCAGTTTGCGCCTTCAGCACCGGTACGGCGGAAATTTGGGCGCGGCCGAAACAGCGCGGCACCTTTGTCGGCTCGATCCGGCTGCTCAATGCTACTGCGACGATGCTGGCGACGGGCACGCGCCACAAAATGGGGTCCATTTGTTTTTGCTGCCAAATCCGCGGTCGCGCGCATGCTCGGTGCAGAACACTTTTTGCCTTGTGCTTCGCACGGTGTACTTCGTGCGCCGCAGGAGGACGCGCCTTGGAATGGGCTAGCGCGAGTTCATCAGTACTTTTGAAGAAGGCGTAGCACGGCTGAGCTTGCTCCTTCGATATGCTGCCCCAGAAGCGCAGTCGCCTTATCTATGTCTTTCATCTTGACTGCTCTCAGAAGTTGTCGATGCTCTTTGTCTGATCTAAGCTTCCAGCGTGCGTCGCGCCAAGCCGCTTGTAGGTAGCGTGAACTCGACTTTTGTAAGTCGTCAATTGTTCCTAGAAGTCGTGGCATGCCGCAGGCAGAGTAAAGTGCACTATGAAACGCGTGGTTGGCTGCTTCCCACGCATTGATGTCCCTACACTGGTCTGCCGCAGTCAGCGCATCTCGCGCCGCGGCAATTTCAACGAACGTGATGTGCGGCATCGCCTGTCGCAGGGCGAGCGCCTCAAGAGCAATGCGCATCTGGCTCGCCTCCGACACGGCAGCGCTATCAAGAGCCGCGACCCGCACGCCCTTTCGCGGCTCACTTTTCGCCAACCCTTGTGCTTCGAGTCGTCTAAACGCCTCACGCACTGGAACATGGCTAGCCCGAAATTCAAGGGCAATCTGATCTTGTAACAGCTTCTCGCCGGGTGCGTAAATACCAGCGATGATGCGCGCTGCCAACGTATTGGCAATACGTTCGACTACGGATTCTGAATGCCCTGCATCATGAGCGCTTGACCGTGTTATTGAGGTTTCTCGCAGCATTTGAGTTCTGGTAAAGTATAGATTATCTATAAAATAGAGTCGATAAGATGGCACACCACAGACCTGCACGTTTAGAGCATATCGCTGGCATTGGCGTAGATCGAATGGGAGCGATAGCAGATGGCGCGGAGGGGTCGTATTTGCGGCTGGAAAATCTGGATGTAGACATTGCGCCAGATCCTGAAGCTATAGATCGAACTCGGCTTGCCGCCGGTAGAGACTCGGATAACAGCTACCTTCCTTTTGTCGGTCAATCACGTTTGCGCGACACGGCAGCGCGCCATGTATCTGAACTTTCTGGCATCCACTATAGCGGTGATCGCAACTGTGTCATTTCCGCAGGTGGTTTATCTGGCATCCTGAATGCGCTACTTGCCACGGTAGATGTGGGCGACGAGGTGATCGTGACGGATCCTACCTATGCGGGGTTGATTAATCGCGTCCGACTTGCGGGAGGTGTGCCCAAATTTGTACCGTTTCATTTCAATCCGCGCGCCGAGTGGAAACTTGATCAGACTGCACTAAAGGCGGCTATGGGCCCCAAGGTGCGTGCCATGCTACTCATGTCACCGTCCATGCCGACGGGCGGCATGTTCAATGATGATGACTGGCGGCTAGTGGCCGAGCTATGCGTCGCCCATAACTTGACTCTGATTCTCGACTCCGCGATGGAGCGTCTACTTTACGACGGCAGAACGCTGATTCATCCGGCGGGCTTACCCGGAATGGCTGAGCGCACGATTACGGTAGGCTCATCTGCCAAGGAGCTGCGCATGATCGGCTGGCGCGTGGGCTGGACAGTAGCTCCCGAATCCTACATGGCTGACCTGAATGCCGTCTCGTTGGCCAATGTGGTGGTTCCCGTGGGTATCGCGCAAGACGCAGTGGCCACAGCGTTGATCTTGTCCACAAAAACGATCATTCCCTATGTTGCCGAACTTGAACGACGTCGCGACACCGTATTGAGCGAACTGCAAGACCTACCGGTGGGTGTGCCCGGCGGTGGGTGGTCGCTGTTGCTGCGAACCAGCGACTTTGGCATTGATGGACAAACCCTGTCAGCGCGGCTGCTAAGCCACCATGTATGTGCAACCGCAATGAAGGGTTGGGGACAAATGCACGGCGAACAATACCTGCGATTCGTCTTTTCTAATGAACCGGTTGAGCGGCTGCGAGGCTTGGGCGACAAAGTGCATGCTGCACTGGATATCTGAACGGAGAGGTTTATGAATCAGCCAAAAATGTCGCAGAATCACAACCCAACGTGCGGTCCACCACAATGGCGTGTGGAAAGACCTTGGCTGACCGATCTCGTTGTTTGCGACAGTACGCTGCCCTGGTCGGCTACGTTTTTACCGTCACATGCGGACCTGGGTAAAGTGTTGCGGCGTTTTCATGCGTCGGGCATCGACCATATCTCGCTCACCGCCGCCTCTGGCAAGGACGACCTAGCGACAGCTTTAGGGCGTCTGACATTTCTGAGGCAGACGGTATCGCAGTTGGAGGGAGTGACCTTTGCGGCAACGGCCCAAGACATTCGCAGTGCTGCATCACAGGGGCTGCAGTCGGTATCGTTTCACTTTCAGACGACTACGCCCTTGCAAGACAATATCGATTTGGTAGAGCCATTCGTCGCGCTGGGTGTGGTGCGGGCACTGCTTGCCTACAACGAACGTAACGCGATTGGAGATGGCTGTCATGAGGCGGCCAACGGTGGTTTGAGTGCGTTGGGCAAGAGACTGATCAGCCGCATGAGCCAGTGCGGCATGACCGTGGACTTGAGCCATTGCGGCGAGCGAACGTCCTTGGATGCCATTGAATGCTCAATCACAGCCCCCGTGTTTTCCCACTCTGGCGTACGCGCCTTGTACGAACATGAGCGCAACATCAGCGACGCGCAGATTCGGGCCTGCGGCGCCCGCGGTGGATTCATAGGTATCAACGGCGTAGGATTTTTTTTGGGAGCAGCAGATGCCGCACTGCCGCGTGTTATGAGTGAGCACGCCGCGTACATCGCTGAACTTTCTGGTGTGGACAGCGTAGGCCTTGGTCTTGACTTTATGTATCTTGAAGGAAGCGACTATGGTTTTTTCCATCAAGGTAGGACGCGCTGGCCACGGGGGTACCCCGAACCGACGTGGAGTTTATTTCAGAACGAGCAGATGGGTGCGCTCGTCGGCGAGCTGGAAAAGCGGGGCTTTGATCGGCAAGGCGTGCGGAAAATTCTCGGCGAAAACTATACGCGTTCACAGGCGAAAACGGCACAGAAAGTACCAGACGCAGGTGCAGTCGATCAACACCTAGCCCTGTTTTCAGGGCTGGCGACAATGTAGCAGTTGGGGGCTCAAGTGTTGCTTCGTTTGCACGCGCCTGACTCCGCGTTTGGAAAGCCTTCCGCTCCTACTGCATCAACTGAAACACATAACCACCGATGAAGTGCTTCACGTTTTGCAACCGGCCTCGCCGTGGCGAAACGCAAAATTCCACTTTCCACCGATTCATTTGTGGCGCGCACTGTGTGACCGTGCGCTGCGAAGTAGGCTCTACGCATGCTGTCTAACAGCTTCCGCTGATGCGTGGTTCTGAGGCAGCGCCGACTCGTCTGGTTGCTCCCGCCGCGTGAACATTCTTCTGTATGGATGCGTTGACTTGCGGCTTGCGCGTTCGCTCCCGCAGCACGACGTCAAGACAGTACATCAGATGGACTGTTTGAGCTACGCCAACGGGCAGCTAGTCAATGTCGCTGAATCAGAGTTCGACGCTCGTAGCGTCCGACGCCATCATGACGTATTCGCAATCGTTGACAGTGAGAAAAATAGCCGTCATCGTGCTTCGCCCACAGCGCAATAGATTGCCTGCGTTCTTTGGGCCATTTGTCGCCGCTATTGACAGCGCTCGACTCGTATGCTGCCCGTGTATTTTTTGAGGTGAAAGTGCTGTAGCTTTTTGACTGTCGTCTCGCCCCTATCTGCCAGGCTGAACAATCATGTGTGCCCTCAGTTTTGGCCGCGAGCATAGCCATCTGCGGCGAGCCCAAGATTCGCGCCGAACTACGCTATGAGAGCGTGGCCGAACACGACGGAAAGTTCGTCCCTGTAGGCAAGATCGCCGTGTTGCCCACGAAATCGGCGGAGGGCATCGCGCTGTTTAGCTATATCGAAGGTTTGTACAACCCGCGACGACGCCATAACTCTATAGGCATGATGGCACCCAACACATTCGAAACGAGAGCGACAAAAAACAATAAATTCGGAGCTGGAAAGAGCCACTGCGACCACGGTGGGTTGCCCACAGCCTGGCCCCGTGGATAACCCT
>JBBRVM010000304.1:0-5245 GCA_038246865.1 Burkholderiales bacterium | reverse complement strand
TAGCCCAGGCCCGAAGGTGCCTGCGTGCGCTGCGACATGACCCACCAGTTGCCATCTGGCCCGCGCGCCAGATCGAACGCGGCGACGTGCAAAAAGGTTTTGCCACGCGGCGTAATGCCGTGCGCAGGACGAAGATACGCTGGATGCCCCTGCACCAACGCCGTTGGCAGCATGCCCCCTCGCACCAGAGTTTGCTCGCCATACACGTCAGCCAGGATGTGGTTGAGCAACTCCGCGCGCTGAGAAACACCGCGCTCAATCTGCGCCCACTGCGCCTGATCAATGATCATCGGCAGCAAGTCGAGCGACCACGGGCGCGCCTGACCGGCTAACGCGTCGGAATAAAGGTTGTAGGTGATGCCGTTATTGGCAATTTTGCGCGTCAGAGTGGCTTGCGATTGCTCCAGCTCGCCAAGTAGCGCCTCAACCGAGCGCTCGTTCGCTGGCATCGCCGCCAGCGCTTTCTCAAAAAACGTTCGCCAATTCGGTGTGAGCGCGTCACCGCCCGCCGCGCGCAGTCCGTCCAGATGCCCCGACGGCGAATGCTTGGCCAATGAGGCAAGCGCATTCATCACCGCTGCAACGCGGTCACCACCGCTATTTTCAAAGAGTCCAGCATCAGTATCAAACAGGGAGGTCATAGACCAAGTTTACCGGGGCATGCGATGCTTCTAACCCGCTCGCTTCGATGCTTCGTTAGCGCGACCAGCGCTGTTGTGATCATGCCCGCCGCAAATCCAGCGTAAACGGAAACTCGGGACTAATATTCGCTGGCGCAACCTGCATACGCCCCGGTGTATGACCCATGCGCGTGAAGCGCGTCAGGCGACGTGATTCGGCCTCGTAGGCGTTGATCGGGAAGGTGCTGGGGTTGCCACCGCCTGGATGCTGGACGTGGTACTGACAGCCACCGAGGCTACGTTCCATCCAGGTGTCTACCACATCAAACGTGACTGGCGCATGCAGGTCAATGCTCGGATGCAGCGCGGACGGCGGGTTCCACGCTTTGTAGCGCACGCTGGCGACGGAATGGCCGACCGTACCGGTGGGTTGCAGCGGTAGCGCGATGCCGTTGGCCGTGATCACGTAACGCGAGTCGTTGTGTCCGGTAACGCTGACCTCTAACCGCTCTAGCGATGAGTCGACGTAGCGCACCATGCCGCCGGCGCCGCCTTCCTCGCCCATCACATGCCATGGCTCCAGCGCGCCGCGAATGGCCACTTCCATGCCGGAAATCGCGATCTCACCGAACAACGGGAAGCGGAATTCAAGGTGCGGCGCGAACCACGCCGGATCGAACTGGTAGCCGCCGTTTTCGGGCATCGAGAGGTCTTCGAGCACATCCTCAAAGTCCATCTTGATGAAGGTCGGCAGCATGAAGCGATCATGCAACAGCGTGCCCCAACGCGTGAGTTTGTGGTGCTTCGGTTGCTTCCAGAAACGGGCGACGAGCGCGCGCAGCAGGAGCTGCTGCACGATGCTCATGCGCGCATGCGGCGGCATTTCGAAGGCGCGCAATTCAAGTAGTCCGAGGCGACCCGTCGGACCATCAGGCGAGTAGAGTTTGTCGATACAGAATTCGCTGCGGTGGGTATTGCCTGTTACGTCCACAAGGATGTTGCGTAGCGTGCGATCAACCAGCCACGGTGGCATCGCCTCGCCGTGAATTTTGCGATTTTTCTCGATTTGTTCGAGCGCTATTTCGAGTTCGTAGAGTTGGTCGTTACGCGCTTCGTCGATGCGCGGCGCCTGACTCGTTGGCCCGATGAACAGACCGCTGAACAGGTACGACAGACTTGGATGGTTGTGCCAATAGGCGATCAGACTTGCCAGCAATTCCGGCTTGCGCAGGAACGGCGAATCGGTAGGTGTCGCGCCGCCCATCACGAAATGGTTGCCGCCGCCGGTGCCTGTGTGTTTGCCGTCGAGAGCGAATTTTTCTGCGCAAAGGTGCTCTTCAAACGCGGCCTGGTACAAAAATTCTGTGTGCTCAACGAGCTCGTTCCAGTTGTGCGCAGGGTGAATATTCACTTCGATCACACCGGGGTCAGGAGTGACCTGCAACAGCTTCAAACGCGGATCGCGCGGCGGCGGGTAGCCTTCGAGCACGAGCTTGACTTCGCATTCTTCAGCGGCTGCTTCGATCGCGGCGAGCAAATCGAGATAGTCCTCGAGCATTTTTGCGGGCGGCATGAAGACATAGAGAATGCCGCCGCGCGCTTCGACGCAAAGCGCGGTGCGCGAGAGCCAGTGCGCAGACTCGAAGCGGGCGGGCATGAGGGTGGATGTGGCGGGCTCGTATGCTGTCGCTGCGAGCGCTGTGTTGCCCCCTCCCCCCTCGTGGGGGAGGGTTGGGGAGAGGGAGATGGTGGCATGGCCATTTTTCTCCGTTGTAGCGTCACCCTCTCCCCATCCCTCTCCCCTCGAGGGAGAGGGGGCAGGACGCTGCATCGCAATCGGCGTTACATCCGAAGCGCCGCGTGTGACACCATATCGCTCCACAAACGTTCGCGGCTCTGGCAACTCTTCTCGCGGATCGAACGTATCGCGATCCAGTACCTGTGGCTTCTCGGACGCCTTGGCCCAAGGCAGTGACTCGAGCGGCAGGCGATAGCCCATCGCCGAATCGCCGGGGATCAGGAACATGCGGTTGTCGCGGAAGAACCACGGGCTGGTTTTCCAGCGCGGGCCGTCGAGCGTCATGCCCATCACTGCTTCGGGCGCTTCGCTCGCCGGAACCAACGGCAACACGTAGCCGACCGGTGCGGAGAGTCCCTGCTCGAACACTTTGCGCAACCGGGCAGCTTCCAGCTCATCGCCCAATCGCGCATCGAGCGCCTCCACGTTAACCGGCAAACGGCGCTCACGCCACCAGTAATAAAACGAATCTTCGTAACCCGGCGTAATCGTGGCCTCGCCAATGCCGAGCTTGTCGGTCAGCGTTTTGGTGAAACGCAACGCGTCGGCACTGGTGTACTTCGAAGGTTTGCGCTCGTCAGCAAACAACTCCGGGTTTTGCCAGATGCTTTGCCCGTCTTTGCGCCAGAAAATCGACAGCGCCCAGCGTGGCAATTGCTCGCCGGGATACCACTTGCCTTGACCAAAATGCAGGCACCCGCCTTCGCCGTATTGTGCGCGCAGCTTCTGCACTAGCGCATTGGCGTAGCCACGCTTGGTCGGGCCGAGCGCCGCGATGTTCCATTCAGGCGCGTCACGGTCTTTATCTGCGACGAAGGTCGGCTCACCGCCCATCGTCAGACGCACATCCCCCGCGACCAGATCGCGGTCCACTTTTTCGCCCAGGTCGAGCACGGTTTCCCATGCGGCTTCGCTGTAGGGCTTGGTGACGCGTGGCGATTCGAAGATGCGAGTGACGGACATCTGATGGTCGAACTCGACCTCGCTCTCATCCACCGCACCCTCAATCGGCGCAGCGGAAGAGGGCTGTGGCGTGCAGGCAAGCGGAATGTGGCCTTCGCCCGCGAACAGCCCAGAAGTTGGGTCAAGCCCAACCCAGCCCGCACCTGGCAAATACACCTCGCACCATGCATGCAAGTCGGTGAAATCGGCAGCGGGCCCGCTTGGGCCGTCGATGGATTTCACATCTGGCGTCAACTGAATCAGATAGCCGGAAACAAAGCGCGCGGCTAGTCCGAGATGCCGCATCAACTGCACCAGCAACCAGCCGGAATCGCGGCAGGAGCCGGACTTGAGCGTCAGCGTCTGTTCCGGCGTCTGCACGCCCGGCTCCATGCGGATCAGGTAGCGAATGTCGTTATAGAGCATCGCATTCAGCTCGACCAGGAAGTCAATCGTGCGCCGTTTGCTCACGTCCACTTTCTTCAGATACTCCGTCACCATTGGCGTCATCGGCACGGTGCCAAGGTACGGCGCGAGTTCGAGTTTCAATTCGTTCGAGTACGTGAACGGCGCTTTCTCGGCCGAAGGCTCCAGGAAGAAATCGAACGGATTTAAGACTGACATCTCGGCCACGACATCAACCGTGACCTTGAACTCCCGCGTGCGCTCGGCAAAAACCAGCCGCGCCATGTAGTTCGCGTACGGATCCTGCTGCCAATTGCAGAAATGATCCGCTGGCTCGATCTTCTGGCTGTAAGAGATGATCCGCGTGCGGCAATGCGGCGCAGGGCGCAGGCGAACGATCTGCGGCCCCAGATTGATCGGGCGGTCGTATCGGTAGTGGGTAACGTGGTTAAGCGCGACGTGGATGGTCATAGAGCAGACGAGTAAGTAGGTTGGGCGTTTTCAGGAACGGTTACGGCATTACGAGCAAACGCTGTGCCTTTGATGCCATTGTCGCTACTTTTGTTTTCTCGCTCGCGAAAAGAGTGAGCGCGAACCCATCCGTCGCAAAATCGGCCCACACATAATTTGAATAGCTTTTCTTTGAATGCCCTATTTTATCAGGGCTACATCAGAAATTTGGCTATACTCGATAACTAGCTAAAATCGATTGCAGCCCCCATGCAACTGCGGTTTGCACGAAAAGCTGCTGAGTGTTCACTGCACATGAGCCGCGCCGTGCCCGCGTGCCTTCCCCTACGCCGCCGAAATCACCAGCGCCGTAGCCGCCGTAACTTTCTTCGCGTATTCAATGTGTAAAAACTCATTTGGCCCGTGCGCATTTGATTTCGGTCCGAGCACGCCAGTGACCAGCACTTGCGCGTGCGGAAATTTCTCGCCGAGCATTCCCATAAATGGGATGGTGCCGCCTTCGCCCATGTAGGCTGCGGGCTTGCCGAAGTAATGCATTGACGCGGCGTCCAGCGCTACCGAAAGCCACGGCGCAAATGCCGGTGCGTTCCAGCCACTGGAGCCGCCGCCCGCGAAACTAACGTGCGCGTTGTAGGGAGTATTGTTCTCGACCAGCCGCTTTACTTCGGCGGCGGCCGCCGCGCCGTCCACCGTGGGAGGAATGCGCAGCGAGAGCTTCAGCGCGGTGTATGGCCTGAGTACGTTGCCTGCGTCTTTGGTGGAAGGCAGGCCGTCGGCACCGGTGATCGAGAGCGCGGCGCGCCAGGTGCGATTGAGGATCAGTTCGACCGGGTCTTTCGTGGTCGGCAGCGTGAATTCGTGTGCACCGCCGCAGCTTTGCCACGGGAAGCGTTTCCACACGACGTCGCCGAGAATCGTTGCCGCTTGCGCCGCCTGTGTCATGCGCTCTTCCGGAATCGGTGCGTTGAATATGGGTGATTTGGTCATGCCGGTTGCCGAATCATCGATG